>JAQGLQ010000496.1 GCA_028292785.1 Noviherbaspirillum sp.
TGCCGCTGGACCGCGGCAGGCTGCTCGAGCGTGGCGACCTGTCGCCGCTGGTGTTCACGGTGCCGACCGGGCTGACCAAGCCGGATGAGTCGATCGTCGAGTTCGCGCACCGCGCGCTGCCGTCCGGTCGGCGCAGCAGCGATTTCCTGGCGCTGGCCGAGGCCATCGCGGGCAAGGTGTCCTACACTACCGGCGCCACCGAGGTGACCAGTTCGGCCGCGGATGCGCTGCGCCTCGGGCGCGGCGTGTGCCAGGACCATGCGCATCTATTCCTTGCATGTTGTCATGTCGTCAACACGCCCGCGCGCTACGTATCCGGCTATATCGATTCCGGCTCGACGCACAACGCGGAAAGCCATGCCTGGGTTGATGTCTGGGTGGAGGAGGACGGATTCGCCGGTTGGGTCAGCATCGATGTCACCCATGCGGTGCTTCAGCACAGTGGGCTGTGCCGGCTGGCGGTCGGCCGCGACTACAGTTCGGCCGCTCCGGTGCGCGGCATACGCCGCGGCGGCGGCAAGGAATCCCTGACGGTGGACGTGAACGTCATATCGCATTCGGTGCCGCAATGACAACGCAATATGTGCCCGGTGTTGCGGATATGCCGCTGTTTTACGTTCATGGAATAGATGCTTCACGGTAAAATAAGCCGTCCTTCACTGTGTTCATCATCCATGACTTATTGCGTTGGCATGCGGCTCGATGCCGGGCTCGTGTTCCTTTCCGATTCCCGTACCAATGCGGGCATCGATCATGTGAGCATGTTCCGCAAGATGAGCGTGTACGAGAACCCCGGCGACCGGGTGATCGTCCTCATGTCATCCGGGAATCTGTCGGTTTCGCAATCGGCGCTTCAGCACATCTCCGAGCAGATCGCGTCGAGCGCCAAGAACATCTGGACCGCCGCCTCCATGTACGACGTCGCCAAGCTGGTGGGCGAGGCGGTACGCGCCGTTCACGAGCGCGACGCAAAAATGTTCGACCAATTCCGCATCGACTTCAATACCAGTCTCATCGTCGGCGGCCAGATCAAGGGCGAGAAGTGCCGGCTGTTCCATGTCTACTCGGCCGGCAATTTCATCGAGTCGCTGAACGATGCGACCTACTTCCAGATCGGCGAGGCGAAATACGGCAAGCCCATCCTCGACCGGGTCATCACCCGCCATACCAGCCTCGACGAAGCGACCAAGTGCGCGCTGATCTCGATGGATTCGACGCTGCGTTCGAATGCATCAGTGGGCATGCCGCTCGATCTGCTGGTCTATGAAGCAGACAAGCTGGCGGTGAACCGCTTCGTTACCATCGATGAAAAGAACCAGTACTTCCAGATGATCCGTGACAGCTGGGCGCAGAAGGTCAGAAGCATTTTCGAGGAAATCGATGCGCCGATATGGAACGAAGGACCGGGCCCTGCCGGGTATGCGGTCCCCGGCGAGCATGCGCCGCACGGACCGCTGAGGGTAGAGCCGCCGGCGTCCTTAAGAAGGCTCGGCACGGATGACGAGTCGCCGCGCCAGACCCTGGCAAGCCAGGCCGCTGCGCAAAGGCAGCAATAACGGAAGTCCGTTTTTTCGGCAGGCCGGCGCGGCACGCGTCAGACCGCCACCTCGCTCTTGCCTTCCGCCGCGTTCTCCGCCTCAACCGGCATCTGCTGATGGTCCACGATCACCTGATGGATGAAATGCAGTTTCTCGATGACCGGGGTCGAGAGCATGAACGGATAGGGGTCCGGCATGCCGACGCTGCGGTTCAGGCTGTTGAGCACATAAGTCAGCGCGAACCAGTCGCCCATCATGGCGTCGAATGAAGCCATCCTCAACGGGCGCGCTTCGATCACCAGTTCGGGTTCCTTCGGCTTCTTCGGCTTGACCGTCAGGCCGCAGGCAAAAGCGGTGTCCAGCGTATCGATCATGTGCAGATAATGCGCCCAGGTTTCCGCCCAGTCTTCCCACGGGTGAGAGCTCGCATAGCTGCTGATGAAGCGCTCGCTCCAGTCTTCCGGCGGCCCGTTTTTGTAATGCTCCTGAAGGCTTTCGCCATAGTCCTGGCGTTCGTCGCCGAACATCGCACGGAACGGCTCGATCCACGCGGTATCGGCAATCAGCCGGTCGAAATAATAATGACCGCTCTCGTGCCGGAAATGGCCGAGCAAGGTGCGGTAAGGCTCATGCATCTGCTCACGGGTCTTTTCGCGATGGGAAGGATCGGCCTCGGCGATATTCAGCGTGATCAGGCCGTTCGAGTGGCCGGTCATCACCTTCTTGTCCGGCATATCCTCGAGGAACTCGAAGGCGAGGCCGGCGTCCGGCTCGCGATATTTCGGCTTCGGCTGAAGATGCAGTTCCCACAGCGAATAGAGCAGGCGCCGCTTCGCGGCTTCCAGGCGCTTCCAGTAGAGGCGGTTCTTCTCCGACGACAGCGCAGGAATGATGCGCGTGAGCTGGCAGGAAGCGCACAATTCGCTCGGTTCATCGGCGGCGATCATCCAGTTGCAGACATCCTCCTTCGAATAATTGACGCATTGCTTGTACAACATGCCTTCATTTATCGGGTTGAGGCTGCGCCAGCGGCCGTCGCCGGCTGGTTCGAAGGTGCTGATCTGGCCATGCTCCGGCTGGTAGCCGAGCATGCCGCCGCATTGTTCGCAGCGGACGTTCTCGAAGAACACTTGATTGCCGCATTTATCGCAGTGGAAGGTTTTCATGGGACCGTTGAGTGGACGCGATGTGGTTCATCATCAACTCAACTAGATACCCGCGCCTGCGAATTGTTCCCCGGCACGCCGTATGCATGCAGCAGGTTTGATTGCGCGCATGGCCGGCGAATGTTGTCGCGCATAAAGCGCCCGAAGCCGCGGCCTTATGCCACCACTACCACTTCCGCATTTCCTTCCCGCCGCATGATATTGATGCCGACATTGTTGGGATAGCGCTGCAGCGACAGGTCCATCGAAACCTGCCCGATGGACAGGTTGCGGATCTCCACGTTCTCGAGGAAGGGCGGCAGCTGCGGATGCCGGAAGCGGATTTCCGGGCGCGACGGATCGAAACATATTCCGAGGCAGGCTTGCATCAGGTAGAACACGCTGGCCGCCGCCCACGCCTGAGGCGAGCATGCGACCGGATACAGGGTGGGGCCTTCATCGGGCCTTTTCTCGAAGCCGCAAAACAGTTCCGGCATGCGGCGCTGGTCAAAATACAGGCTCGCTTCGCGCAGGCCGCTGAATACCGCCATCGCCGGCCCCGTGAATCCATAGCGGGCCATGCCGTCGGCGATCAGCGCGTTGTCGTGCGGCCATACCGAGCCGTTGTGATAGGCCATCGGGTTGTAGCGGGCCTCTCCCGCCGCGATCGTCCGTATGCCCCAGCCGCAGGAGAAGTCCTCGCTCAGCAGGTCCTCGGTGACGCGCCCGGCCTTTTCATGGGTGGCGATGCCGCTCCACAAGGCATGGCCGGCGTTCGAGGAACGCACCTTGCACTGGCTTTTCGCGCCGTCAAGCGCCAGCGCATAGGTGCCGATTTCCTCGCACCAGAATGCTTCGTCGAAGCGCCGCTTGAGATGCTGCGCGTCGGTTTCGAGCTGCTCGGCGAACTGCGGCTCGCCGAGCAGGCGCGCCAGCCGGGCGGCCTGCCGCTTGGCTTCATAGACGTAGCCCTGTACCTCGCACAGCGCGATCGGCGCATCGGCCAGCCGGCCGTCGCGATGAAACACCGAATCGTGCGAATCTTTCCAGCCCTGTTGCGCCAGGCCCGACTCGGTATAACGCGCATATTCCACGAATCCATCCTTGTCGCGATCGCCGTATTCATCGATCCACTTGAGCGCGCCGCGGATGTTGGACCAGATGCCGCGGATGAAGGCAAGGTCGCCGGTACGATCGTAATAAGCGCCCGCGAGGCCGACAAACAGCGGAGTGGCATCCACCGTGCCGTAATAGTGGCGGAACGGAATCTCGTTCAGCAGTGCCAGTTCGCCGCGCCGTGCCTCGTGCAGGATCTTGCCGGGCTCCGCATCGCGCTCCGGATCGTGGGAAGTGGCCTGGTTGTCCGCCAGGAAGGTCAGCACGCCTCGCGCGAGGCTGGGGTCGATCCACAGGTATTCGCGCGCGGTCAGAATGCCGTCGCGGCCGAAGGTGGTTGAGTACCAGGGCACGCCGGCATACGGATAGGGCCCGTCGCGCAGGTGGGTGGTGAGCATCACCAGGTCGGCGGTGGAGCGGTCGATCCAGCTGTTGAACAGCGGATTGGAGGTGATGATCTTGCAGCGGTTCTCCAGTTGCTGGCCTATCGATTTGTTGACCGACGTAAAGGCGGAGAAATAATCGGTTGTGGCAGGTTTCGCGGTCTGTTCGAGTTCGCAGCTGACGGTTACGTAAAGATGCACATCGCCCTTGGGTTCCATGGAGATACGGAACTCGGCGCGGTTGGCGGCAAGCTTCGACGGCGCGGCGTCAAAACCGATGCGCGTCCTGCGCACCACCTGGTCGAGCCCGTGGTAACCGAGCACGATTTCCTTGTCGCCGATCTGCGGCGGCAGGCTGGTCCCTCGACGGGCGCGTCGAAAGCCGCGCACCTCAAAGATATCCTTGTAGTCCGCGTCGAACTCGAGCGTGAGCGTTGCTTCCACCGGTTCGAGGCCGAAGTTGACGATGCGGATATGCTCGTAGCATGCGTCGTTCCAGATCAGCTTTGCGCGAAAGATATGCAGCAGGCCCTTGAGAATCGGATTTTTGCCATCGGGATGGATGTCGGGGTTCATCAACTCAATGATGAACAGGCCGTTGTCATCCTTGACCGTCGAATTGAGGAACATCGGCCGCACGCCCTCGAGCAGCAGTTCCTGCTGCGACAGGAAAGATGTGTCGCCGTGATAAATGCCTTCTTCGCCGAGGCCGATCGACTGGATGTCGCCGAAGCGGTCGAACAGCGCGAAGGTATCGTTGTGCTTGAGGACGCGCCGGCTTTCGTCGGCCGGCGACTCGGTTGCGAGGATGTACCATTTTTCCCCGAGCTGGACTTTCTCAACCATGGGATTCTCCGATGAAGGGGTGCGGATGACGAGTGAAGCGGACTCCGTTGCCGGTCGGCTAGCCGGCCTATTCGCGCATGCCGGAAGGAATGCCGATTGCAGCGCGGTACACCGCTTCCTGATAGACGCGAAGATAGCTTTCCGCCATGCGCGCCGAAGTAAAGCGCCGCTCGAAAGCATCGCGACAGCCTTTCCTGTCGATCGAATCGATATGCCGCGCGGCGCGCACCGCTTCATCCTGGCTGGTCACGATGTATCCCGTGATGCCGTCTTCCATGATCTCCGGAATGGAGCCGTGCCGATAGGCAATCACGGGTGTGCCGCATGCGAAGGCTTCGATCATGACCAATCCGAATGGTTCGGGCCAGTCGATCGGAAACAGTAGGGCGCTCGCATGTTCGAGCAGTTCGCGTTTTTCCTGCTCGTTGACTTCGCCGACGAATTTGATGTTTCCGCTGCCAAGCAGCGGTTTGATACAGTCGCGGAAATACGCCTTGTCCGTCGTATCGATCTTGGCGCCGATATAGAGCGGCCTGCCGCATCGCTTTGCGATATCCACCGCACGGTCCACGCGTTTTTCGGGCGATATCCGTCCGATGAATACGAAGTAGGTATCCGGATCGGAATGGAAGGAGTACCGGTCGGGCGGCAAGCCGTGATAGACGGTTGCAAGCCAGTTGGCGGACGGCATCGGTGCGCGCTGGCTGTGGGATATCGACACCAGCGGCAGAGCGTCGAAGTGACTGAACAGCGGCAATACGCCCGGCAGATCCAGTCTGCCATGCAAGGTGGTGACCTGCGGCGTTGCAAGCGTCATCGCCAGCGGCAGATGAACATATTCGGTATGGAAATGAATCACGTCGACGGCCGGCGCAAGCTGACGCACCAGATCCAGTTCGATCATGTGGTAAGCCAGCCAAGCACTCGATGCATCCTGCCGGATACTGTCCGTTCCTGCAGGCACCATGTGCGCCGACGTGATCGAATCGCCGCTGGCGAACAGTGTGACTTCATGGCCTTGCCGGACAAGTTCTTCGGTGAGGTAGGAAATCACCCGTTCGGTACCGCCGTATGTCTTTGGCGGCACTCTTTCGAACAAGGGGGAGACTTGCGCAATCTTCATGCTTTCGCGGCGGTGCCTGGCGCAGTGTTCTTGCGGCGAATCGTGCGAGCGCAACTGTTTTTCCGGAAACGAAAACCGGGGGGCGGCTCGCAGTAAAAAACTCAGTTTATCTGTCAGCTCCAGGTTGACAAGCATTTCTGCTTCCAGAACTGATCACCTGCAAGTGATTGCGGCATTGCGATCAGCCGCACCAGGCACTTCCTGTTTTCAAGGCAACCGGACTTCGGGCCGGCGATCACACAAGGAACATTCCGGTGGTTTGCGCATCGTAGTTTTCTACCAATGCATTAACGAGGACAACATGCCAGCAACTTGGATACTTTCAGCGAATGCCAGCCGGGCACAATTCTTTTCCCAGTCGGGAGCTTCCCAACCACTGGAGGAAATCAGCGACATGGTGAATGAGGATGCGCGCCTGCGAGTGCTCGAAAAGGAACGGGACAAGGTAGGACCGACGTCCGCGACCAAGAGCATACATAACGTCGGAGGCGCGACGCCGAACAAGACGTACGAGCCGCCGGTGCCAGCGCAGAAACATGACGAGGAACTCTTCGCCAGGCACATCGCCGGCTATCTCGAACAGGCTCATAGGGAAGGCCGGTTTCAGCATCTTTCGCTGGTGGTATCCCCTGAGTTTCTTGGCGTATTGCGCGGCTTGCTTCCTCCGCAACTGAAATCCATCGTGAATCTGGAGATCAACAAGGACTATACCCATCTGCGCTCCGAGCAATTGCGTGAGCAGATTCAGGCGAACAAGCCATAGGGTGGAAGCCCTGTGCTGATAAGAAATCTGCCCTAGGCGGGCGCGTGCGGATCGACCGACCCCCACAGGTGATCATTCCACTCCTGCGGCAGCAAACCATCGTCGAGACCCATGCCGACATAATGGCTCCATAGCTTGTAGCAGTGCTGGGCGCGATTGTTGTTGACGGCCTGAATGAGGGCGATTTCGTCCTTGGTCAACGGCTTGACCTTGCCGATGGTGGCCGCCTGATAATGCGCCTTCGCATTTTCCTCGAAATGCACCGCATCCACCAGCAGGGCGGGCAGCGATTCGGAGACCAGCACGCCGCCATGCGCGCGCATCAGCGCTCCATTGTGCTGCCCAAGCGTCTTAGCCAGTTCCCGTCCCTTGGCGGCCGTCATGATATGGCTCGGATCGGGATGGGTCGGAATACCCGAGGCCCAGCGTTGCGCGTGGCTTTTCATCAGGGCGAGCTCTATGCCCTCGACCATCGTGAACATGGCGGATAGCTCGGAATGAGTATGGACAACGCAGTTGATATCCGGACGCGCGCGCAGGA
>JAQGLQ010000517.1 GCA_028292785.1 Noviherbaspirillum sp.
CAACACGCCGTGGACGCGCGACATGCAGCGTCTGGTGAAGGCGCTGCATGTGGTCAACAACAATAGCGCGACGTCGATCGGCGGCGGCGGCACGCCGCGCCAGCCGCTGGCGCCGGCCTTCCAGTAACGCGGCTCGGACCGTAGCGGAGGATCGCTTCGGTCCGACAGGCGTCCCCTGAAGGCTTTCACAAGCCGGCTTCGTTCGCGAGGCCGGCTTTTTTTTCAGCATCGAAAAGCATCCGCGCGTTTCGATCCCTGCGGTCCATACCGCGCCGAAACTCATCCGGCGCAGCGCAAGCTCCCTGCAGTTGGTCCGTGCCGTTTGATCGGCCACAAGACCGGGCGCCCGCCGTTATCTACGCTACCGGGAAGCCTGATGGCGCCCGCTCTGCGCTGCATGCATTGCGCGCGAGGCGGCTGGCTATCCACATCGATACATTGGATGCCGACACATGGAAAGGGTCAACGATGACTATTGCGACCGATATCACGATCGTCGGCGCCGGTCCGTACGGACTGTCGCTCGCCGCCCATCTGCGCGCATGCGGCATGGACTTCCGTATCATCGGCAGCCCGATGCGCAACTGGCGCACCGCGATGCCCGAAGGGATGCTGCTGAAATCCGCGGGCTTCGCATCGACGCTGTACGATCCCGCCCGCGCGCTTACGCTGCAACGATTCTGCGAGGAGTGCGGCATTCCTTATCAGGATGTCGGCCTGCCGGTCAGGGTCGACACCTTCAACGCCTACGGACTGGCGTTCCAGAAGAAACTGGCGCCCGATCTCATCGAAGACGAACTGATGTCGCTCGCAGTCTGTCCGGAAGGATTCGACCTGCGCATGGAAGGTGGTGGCGCGTTTCGATCGCGCAAAGTGGTGCTGGCAACCGGCATCGATTATTTCCGGCACATGCCGCAGCCGCTTGCCCGGCTGCCGCGCGAACTATGCACCCATAGCGCCGGACATCGCAGGCTCGACGGTTTCCGGCGGCGGCACGTCGCGGTGTTCGGCGGCGGTGCATCGGCGATCGACATCGCCGTCCTGCTGCACGAGGCCGGCGCCAATGTCCAGCTCATCGCGCGCAAGCCGGCCTTGTCGTTCGGCCTGCGCGAAGATGCCTCGCGTTCTCTGCTGCAGCGTCTGCGCGCGCCGATGTCGGGCGTCGGCGCCGGATGGAAGAACCGCATGTGCACCGACGTGCCATGGCTCTACCGCTATCTGCCGGACCGCGTGCGCTTGCGCACGCTGAAACGCTTTCTCGGACCCGCCGGCGGATGGTTCATGCAGGAACGCGCCGCCGCCGTGCCGCGCCTGCTCGGCTGCGAACTGCAGGATGCGGAAACCATCGACGGCCGCGTGCTGCTGCGGCTGGCGGGGACGGACGGCACCGAGCGGCATGTGTCGGTCGATCATGTGATCGCGGCCACCGGCTATGCCATCGACGTGAGTCGCCTGCCTTTCCTCGGCCGCGATATTGTCGAGCGGCTGAAACTGATCGGCCGCGCTCCGCGCCTGTCGGCGCATTTCGAATCATCCATACCGGGTCTGTACTTCGCGGGTCCGATCACCGCGCCGAGCTTCGGCCCGGTGATGCGCTTCGTGGTAGGTGCGGAATTTACCTGCAAGAGAATCACCAGGCATCTGGTGCGCCGTTCGGGCGAGCCGGCGCGATCGGACGCGGCGGCTGCGCTGGCAAGGCCGTTCTAAATCCGCAGCGCATCTTTCCTCCCGAGATGCGTATCGGTGCAACTGAGGCATGTCAATGCGCGGCCCGGAGGCCTTGCGTAGTGTGATAGCGAAGCCGCCGGCATGCCGCGGGTCCAAGCCAACAATATCGTCCGGGAGTGATCGAATGGACTTTTCCCGATTTCTGCTCATTCTTGCGGCGCGCTTCAGGATCGTCCTGCTCATGCTGTGCGTCGCCGCCGGGTCGACGGTGATCGTCAGCCTGCTGCTGCCGAAGACCTACAAGGCTTCCGCCGCGCTGGTGGTGAATTACAAGGGCGTCGACCCGGTGACCGGGTTTTCGCTGCCCGCGCAACTGGTGCCGGGCTTCATGGCGACGCAGGCCGATATCGTCAAGAGCGCCAATACCGCCATGCGCGTGGTCGACCAGCTCAAGCTCACCGAAGACGCCAAGACCAGGCGCGAGTTCGCCCGGGCGCAGGGCAAGGGCAACCAGGACGGCGCAGGCGACATCCGCGCGTGGAAGGCCGAGGCGTTGCTCAAGGAACTGGACGTCGCGCCCGCGCGCGAGAGCAGCATTCTCAGCATCACGTTCCGCGGCCCCGATCCTCGGTACGCGGCCGACGTGGCCAACGCATTCGCCAATGCCTATCAGCAGCTCGGCATTTATCTCAAGGTCGAACCATCGAAGAAAGCGGCAAGCTATTTCGATGCGCAGGCCGCGCGCCTGCGCGAGCGCTACGAGGAAGCGCAGCAGAAGCTGACCCGCTTTCAGCAGGAACATGGCATCGTCAACGGCGAAAGCCGCCTCGATGCGGAAACCGCGCGCCTGAGCGATCTCTCCAGCCAGTTGACCCTGGCGCAGGCGCAGGCGATGGAAGCATCGTCGCGCCGCAATGAAGCGCAGGGCCGCGCCGCCGGCGCGTCGCCCGACATTATTTCCAATCCGCTGATCCAGAGCCTCAAGATGCAGCTTGCGCAGGCCGAGTACCGCTTCGCCGGCATTGCGCAGAGATATATGCCGGAGCATGAACAATACCTGCAAGCCAGGGCCGAGCGCGACCGGCTGCGCATGGAACTAGATGGACAGATGCTCATCGCGTCGCGCGGCATGAGCGGCAACGCGCGCATCCTGCAGAAGCGCGAAGCCGACTTGCGGACGGCACTGGAAGCGCAGAAGGCGAAAGTGCTCGAACTCAATCGTAAGCAGGATCAGGCCAAGCCGCTGATCAATGAAAGGGATGCCGCGCAGCGCGCCTATGAAACGGCGGCGCGCTACTTCACCCAGGCCAGCCTCGAAGGCCAGTCGAACCAGGCCGATATCGCCGTGCTCAATCAGGCGGTGCCGCCGCTCAAGGCTGCCTCTCCGAAGCTGATGCTGAACACGCTGATATCGATGTTCCTGGGCACCATGCTCGGCATCGCCGTCGCCTTGCTGGCCGAAATGCTGGACCGCCGCGTGCGCTCGCCGGATGACATCGTCAAGGTATTGCGCGCGCCGGTGCTCGGCGTCATGTCGTCGGGCGGCAACGGGCGCGGCGGCCTGGGGTTCACCGGACGGCTGCTGCCGCGGCCGGCGTAGCCGACGCGGACGATGGCAATATCAGGAAAGGCAAGGATCATGGACCATTCAGCGCAATCAGCCACCTCAGCCCAGACCGTGGCGGCCCTGCCGATCCGGCATGACGGAAAAGCCAGCATGGGCGGCATACTGATGGATTTCGGCAGGCTCGCGGCATCCGACATAGACCGCGTGCTGGAACTGCAGCGAAGCCACGGCATGCTGTTCGGCGAGGCAGCCCGGCTGCTCGGCCTGGTCGGCGAAGACGATGTGCAGCGGGCGCTGGCGCGCCAGTTCGGCTATCAGTACGCGGGGCCGGGCGAAGGCGCGTTTGCGAAGGAACTGGTGGCCGCTTATCAACCGTTCGGCGAGCAGGCCGAGATGCTGCGCGGCGTGCGCACGCAGCTCATGCAGCGCTGGTTCGACCGCGGGCGGAAGATGCTGGCGGTAGCGAGCATCGGCGAAGGCGAGGGCGCCAGCCTGTTCGCCGCCAATCTCGCGGTGGTGTTTTCGCAGCTTGGCGAACGCACGCTGCTGATCGATGCCAACCTGCGGCGCCCGCGCCAGCATGAAATATTCAATCTGAGCAGCAGGCAGGGTCTCGCCGATATTCTTGCCAATCGCGCCGGCATCGAAACCTTCTCCAAGGTGGAATCCTTCACCCATCTCAGCGTCCTGCCGGCCGGGACGCGTCCGCCGAATCCGCAGGAGCTGATCAGCCGGAATGCCTTCAGCGAGGCGAGCGTGAGCCTGGCCGACCGGTTCGACATCATCCTGATGGATGTGCCGGCCTTCTCGGTGAGCGCCGACGCGCTCGCGATCGCCGGCCGGGTCGGCGGCGTGCTGCTGGTGTGCCGCAAGGATGTGACGCGCACCGCGCAGCTGCAGGCGGTGTGCGCCCAGGTCGAGCGCGCGGGAGCGGATGTGGTGGCTTCCGTGCTGGTGGATTTCTAGGTGCCGGGCGCGGCGCATGAATAGCCTGGCCAGGACAAACGGCTTCGCGCCATCGCTGCTTCCGATTGCGGCGGGCATGGCGATGGCGCTGGTCACCGGCGTCGTCGCCGGCGCATTCGGCGGCATGGCCGCCCTGGCCGCATTATTCATGCTTGCTTTCATGGCGGCCGCCATCGCCGATTACCGCGCCGGGATATTGCTCGCGGTGGTGCTGCTGCCGCTGAGCGCGACCAACCTGATTCCGCGCGAATTGTTCGGCATCACCGGTTTCAATCCGTTCAATGCGACCCTGCTCATGGCGGCCACATCGGTGCTTTGCATGTACCTGTTCCATCGCGGCGCGAATGTCGTTCCCCCATGGCCGCCGTGGTTCTGGGTCTATGCCGCCGCGTGCGCGCTGGCCGCCTTGCACGGCGCTTCCCAAGTCCATCTGATTCCATCGTTTTACAACACCCTGAAGGTGATCAATTTCACCACGCCGGGCGGCTATCTGCGCGACCAGTTCTTCAAGCCGGCGCTGATTCCGGCCACAGCGTTCCTGCTCTCCATTGCCATCCGCAACGCGCGCCGCCCGGCGGCGTTCCTGGCGCCGCTGTTCTTCTCGTCGCTGCTCCTGCCGATAGCCGTCATCGGCTATCTCGCCGCGACGGGAACGCCGCTGGCGGCGCTCGCATCGAGCGAATCGCGCGGCACGCTCTCCGTCATCGGCATGCACGCCAACGAGCTCGGACTGCTGTTCAACATGGGCCTGGCCCTGGCATTGTTCAGCCTGCCCGGCCTGCGGCCCGGCCCGACAAGATGGATGCTCGGACTCGTCGTGGCGACCCTGACGGCCGCGGTCGCGCTGACCTTTTCGCGCGGCGCCTATCTCGGATTCCTGGTCCTGGCCGGGTATTTTCTGTACAGCCGAAAAAAGTTCAGCATCCTGATCGTCGGCGTACTGCTGATTCCCGCGGCCATTCTCCTGATGCCGCAACCCATCATCGAGCGCGCCATGACCGGCGCGCAAAACCGCGACATCGCCGCGCTGAGCGCCGGCCGGGTCGACGGCATCTGGCGGCCGCTGCTGCCGGAAGTCGCCGCAAGTCCGCTCGTCGGCCACGGGCTGGGAGCCATCCTGTGGTCGGAGCCGGCGCGCCGCGGCGGCATGCTGAAAGTAGGGCATCCGCATAGCGCCTATCTCGGCGTGCTGCTCGACATGGGCATGTTGGGCGCGCTCGCGGTAGCGCTGTTCCTATGGCATATGCGGCGGCTGTTCGCCAAATTGACAAGGACGTGCGCCGAGCCGCTCTGGCGCGGATTCTTTCAGGGGGCGACGGCCTGCATCCTGCTGCTGCTGGCGCAGGGCATCACCGACGACAGGTTCTGGCCATCCTTTCCGCAAACCTTTCTCTGGCTGGCGTATGGCATCGCGCTCGGACTCGCCGCGCGCGACGACGGCGCGGCCGCTCAACTGCACGGAACCAAATGAAGATCTGCTTTCTCGGACTCGAAAACCTGCCCGTCCTTGCCCCCGAGTACAACGGGTGCCGCGCCGGCGGCGAGCAGGTGCAGCATACGCTGCTCGCTAGGGCGCTGGCGCGGCGCGGGCATCGGGTGAGCATGGTGGTGTACGACTATGGCCAGCAGGATGGCTGCTGCTGGGACGGCGTGACGGCCTGGAAAGCGCATCGCGAGCAGGCCGGCCTCCCGATCCTGCGCTTCGTCCATCCGCGCTGGACCGGCATATGGTCGGCTTTGCGCCGGGCCGATGCCGATATCTATTACGCCAGCTGCGCCGGCATGCATATCGGCTTGCTGGCGCTGTTCTGCCAGCGCAATCGCCGGCATTTCGTGTTCCGCGCGGCGCACGATGCCGACTGCGAGCCCGACGCGCTGCTGGTCAAATACTGGCGTGATCGCAAGCTGTACGAATTCGGTTTGCGCCGCGCCAGCGGCATCCTCACCCAGAGCCGCAAACAGCAACGCGCACTGTTCGACAATTACGGTTTGCACAGCCGCGTCGCGGACATGCTGGTGGAGCCGCCCGAGGGGGAGTGTGCGCGGGATGTCGATGTGCTGTGGGTGAACAATTTGCGCGACTTCAAGCGGCCCGACCTGTGCCTCGCGCTGTCGAAGAGACTGCCGCGCTTCTCCTTTCACATGATCGGCGCCGAGCAGCCGGGAGCGTCCGCCCTCTACCGGCAGATTGCGCGGGAAGCGGCTGCCACGCCGAATCTGGTTTTCCACGGTCATGTGCCGTATCACGAGATCGGCAGTCGGTACGGCCGTGCCCGGGTTTTCCTGAACACGTCCGATACCGAAGGCTTTCCCAATTCCTATCTGCAGGCGTGGGTGCGCGGCACGCCGGTGGTCGCCTTCTTCGACCCGGACGCGGTTATCCGCCGCGAACGTCTCGGCATGGTCGCGGGCTCCATGGACGACATGGCCGCTGCCGTCGCACGGCTGCTGGACGACCGCGCCGTCTGGGCCGAAGCCAGCGCGCGCTGCAAGGCGTATATGGCGCGCGCCTACGGCGAGGAGCGCATCCTCGCTCCCTATCTGGAACTCTTTCATCGGGCGTCACAATGGAAAACCGACGCATACACCTGCTATTCATCGTGAATTCGCTGACCTTCGGCGGCGCCGAGAAGCATGCGGTGGCTCTGCTGAACGGGCTCGACGCCGAGCGCTTCCGGCTGTCGCTGGCCTATCTGAAGCACGATGAAACCCTGCTGCCCCAGGTCGATGCCGCGCGGCTGGAAGGCGGCGTGGCTTGCTGCCACGTATCGCGCAAAATCGACCTGCATGCGGTCGACCTGCTGGCGGCGCGGTTGCGCGATGAAGCGGTGGACATTGTCGTTTGCGTCAACACTTACTCGCTGCTGTACGGCTGGTTGGCGCGCCTGCATTCGGGACTGCATCCGCGCATGGTGGAAATCTTCCACACCACCGAAACCGGCTCGCTGCGCGGCGAACTCGAAATGCTGTTCTATCGGCCGCTGTTCCTGCCCAGCCATGCGCTGGTGTATGTCTGCGACAGCCAGCGCGCATACTGGCGGGCAAGGGCGTTGCGGGCGCGGCGCGACGTGGTGATTCATAACGGCGTGGATACCGAGCATTTCCGCGACCGCTATACGCCGGCGGAAAAGCATTTCTGGCGCAAATGCCACGGCTTCTCGGCCGACGATTTCGTGGTCGGCCTATGCGCCGCCATGCGTCCCGAAAAGGCCCACGACGACCTGCTGCGGGCCATCGCCGGCCTGCGGGCAGCGGGATGCGAAGCGAAATGCCTGTTGATCGGCGACGGCCCGCAGCGGCTATCGATAGACCGGCGCATCGATGCCTTGGGACTTGCCGATCATGTGCGGATCACCGGATTCGTGCGCGACGTGCGGCCGCTGATCGCCGCCTGCGATGCGATGACGATCGTGTCCCATCATGTAGAGACGTTTTCCATCGCGGCGCTGGAGGCGATGGCGCTCGGCAAGCCGATGGTGATGACCCGGATCGGCGGTGCCGCCGAACAGATCGTCCACGGCGCGAACGGCTATCTCTATCCGCGCGGCGATATCTCCGCCCTCATCCGCGCCCTGCGCCACCTGCGGGAAGGGCAGCGATGCCGTGTCATGGGCGCGCGCGCGCGCGCCACCGTCGCCGGGCGCTTTTCGATCGAAGCGATGATCGCGTCCTACGCGGACCTGTTCGCCGGCCTGGCGT
>JAQGLQ010000060.1 GCA_028292785.1 Noviherbaspirillum sp.
GGATTGCGCCTTGCTTTGGAGGAGCAGTTTAATTTTTTTCGGCGGCCGGTGTCCACACCGTGGACACGTGTTTGACAGTCGATAAACTGTCCGTATAATGAATAACGATTCTACCAGGCGGACACGCAGTCCCAAAGAAACATCGTTGGATCGAGCGGCAAACCAATCAGGACAGCGTAAAGCGATCCGCGCAAACCATTTCTTTTAGAGGAGACACCATGACTGACAGACTGAAGAACCGCGTAGCCATCGTCACTGGCGGCGGCCATGGCATCGGCAAGGCATACGCAACCCGGCTCGCTTCCGAAGGCGCGAAGATCGTCATCGCCGAACTCGATGAAAAAGCGGCGCATGCCGTCGCGCAGGAATTGAATGCCGCCGGTTACGAGGCGCTGGCGATACGCACCGATGTGTCCGATCCCGACAGTGTCGAAAAGATGGCGGTAGCAACCGTGGAACGCTTCGGCCGCATCGACATCCTGGTGAACAATGCCGCGATTTTCGCGACGGTGCCGATGTCGCGTGCGCCGTTCGATGAGATCACCATCGATGAATGGGATCGCATGATGACCGTCAATGTGAAAGGCACCTGGCTCGCCAGCCGGGCGGTGATCCCGCAAATGCGCAAGCAGGGATACGGCAAGATCATCAACATCAGTTCCAGCACTTCCATCAAGGGCTCCCCGAGCCGGATCCATTATGTGACGTCCAAGGCCGGCATTCTCGGCTTTACCAAGACGCTGGCCAACGAGGTCGGCAAGGACAATATCTGCGTCAATTGCGTCGCCCCTGGCAGCACCTTGTCCGAGGAAAGCCCTGATGAGGGCATCCTCAAGATGCGCACCGACGCAGCCTCGGTGCGCGCCCTCAAGCGCGTCCAGACACCGGACGACCTGACTGGCGCCGTCCTGTTCTTTGCCAGTGCCGACAGCGATTTCATTACCGGACAGACCCTGGTGGTCGACGGCGGCAACTGCCTGCACTGACCAGGCAGCGGGCCGGGATGCAAGCGCCATTCCGGCATCGATGAATAACTATGCATATTCACGTTAAGCATCAGGAGACGAAATGAACAGATTATTTAAAGCCATTCTCCCCGCTGCCATGGTCCTGGCGGTGGGCTTCGCGCATGCGCAAACGGGTTCAGGCAAGGTCATCACCTTGATTGTGCCGACGACGCCGGGCACCGGCAGCGACATCGCCGCGCGCCTGATCGGGCCGCGCCTGTCGAAAAAGCTCGGGCAGCCGGTCATCGTGGAAAATCGGACCGGCGCCAGCGGAATCATCGGCATCGGCGCCGTCGCCAAGGCCGCGCCGGACGGTAATACGATTCTGTTCGTACCCAATACGATGGCGATGATCAGTTCACTGAACAAAAACCTGCCATGGGACCCGGTCAATGATTTCACACCGGTCGCGCGCATCGGAAAAATGCTGATCTCCGCGGTCGTGACCCCTTCGCTCCCGGTCAAGTCGCTCGACCAGCTCGTCGCGCTTGCCAAGAGCAAGCCCGGCCAGCTTAATTACGCCTCGCCCGGCAGCGGCACGCCGCATCACCTGAGAAGCGAAATGTTCAAGCAGATCACGTCGACCAATATCATGCATGTCCCTTACAAGGGCTCCGCCGGCGCCGTCACCGATCTGGTCGGCGGCCAGGTCCAGGTAGGGTTCTTTCCGCTGCATTCGGTATTGCCGATGGTTTCGGTGGGCAAGCTGCGCATGATCGCCACGAGCGGCGAGACCCGCTCGCGCTGGACACCGGACGTACCGACATTCCGCGAAAGCGGCATCAAGGAATTGAATGACTATGATTGGGTCGGCGTATTTCTGCCCCGCGCGACCCCCAGGGAAATCGCGGATCGCCTGAGCCGCGAACTGGTTGCCATCGTCTCCGCTCCCGACGTGCAGGAAGAGCTGGCGAAGAACGGAATCATCGCCAACCCCGGCGGATCGGACGATATGGCTGCCTTGCTCAAGAAGGAACTCGTCGAGTGGAAAAAAGTGATCGATGACGGCCATATCGTGGCCGAGTAATGACGCCGCGAATATCGATGTGAGCGGACGGAGCCCGTTTCCCGCATGGGAAGGGCCGGCTGCTTTACCTACCTGCGGATGAGCGGGAGCGCTCATCCTTCACAAAAGGAGAAAACACCATGACAAGCATCGCGGAAACGACCCAGATTCAGGACGCTTCAACCATCGAGATGCGCCCGCTGTCGCCGGCGCTTGGCGCGGAATTGCGCGGCATCGACGTGTCGAAGCCGCTTTCCGACGACGCCTTCAAGGCGATCCGTGACTACTGGTATGAATACGGCGTGGTCTGCATTAAGGGACAGAAGCTCGACGAAATGGACCAGGTACGCTTCGGCGAATATTTCGGCGAACTCGCCACGACGCAAGGCGAATACGCGATCAGCAAGACCCATCCGTCGATCATGTACGTCACCAATGAAAAAGAGGATGGCCGATACGTCGGCGCCCTGCCCGACGGTGAAATGTACTTTCATTCCGACATGTGCTACGTCGAGCGTCCTTCGATGGCGACCATTCTGTACGGAATGGAGATCCCGTCGGTCGGCGGAAATACGCTGTTCGCCAACATGTACAAGGCATACGAAACCCTGCCTGAAGAAACCAAGCGGCGTCTTGCCGGCCTCAAGGCGGTCAACAGCTATGAGCCGGGCACAAGCGCGCCGATGGCCGCCATGCGTACGCGCAGCACACCATCGCCCGAAGCCCGCGCTTATACGCAGCCGGTGGTTTGCACCCATCCGGTTACCGGGAAAAAGGCGCTTTACATTAACCGGCTGATGACCGAATACATCGTCGGCATGCCGCGCGAGGAAAGCAATGCCCTGCTTGAATCGCTGTTCGACCACCAGGAGCAGCCGCAATTCATTTACGAGCATCGCTGGACGCGGGGCGATC
>JAQGLQ010000116.1 GCA_028292785.1 Noviherbaspirillum sp.
CGGACGGCGCGCCGAGATCGCCGACGTCCTGCGCGCGAACCAGGTGATCATCGTCAGCGGCGAGACCGGCTCGGGCAAGACCACGCAGCTGCCGAAGATATGCCTCGAACTGGGACGCGGCCGGGCCGGACTGATCGGCCATACGCAGCCGCGCCGGATCGCCGCATCGGCGACCGCCAAGCGCATCGCACAGGAGCTCGGTTCGCCGCTCGGCGAGCACGTAGGCTTCAAGGTGCGCTTCACCGATACCCTGTCGAAGGGCGCCTCGGTCAAGCTGATGACCGACGGCATCCTGCTGGCCGAGACGCAGACCGATCCGCTGCTGCGCCAGTACGACACCATCATTATCGACGAAGCGCATGAACGCAGCCTGAACATCGACTTCCTGCTCGGCTACCTCAAGCAGCTCTTGCCGAAGCGGCCCGACCTGAAGGTGATCATCACCTCCGCGACCATCGACGCCGAACGTTTCGCGCGGCATTTCGCCTCGGGGGACAAGCCTGCTCCGGTGATCGAAGTGTCCGGCCGGCTGTATCCGGTCGAGGTGCGTTACCGTCCGGTCGAGTCCGCCGTAAAGAGCGATGGCAAGCCCGCGTCCTCCAGCCCCAGCCAGAAGGAGCAACGCGACCTGATGGATGCGGTCGTCGAGGCGGTGGACGAACTGGCGCGCATCGGATCGGGCGACGTGCTGGTATTCCTCCCCGGCGAGCGTGAGATCCGCGATACCGCCGAAGCGCTGCGCAAGCATCATCCGCCGCATGTCGAAATCCTGCCGCTGTTCGCGCGGCTGTCGGTGCAGGAACAGGAGCGCGTGTTCAAGATATCGAATGCGCGGCGCATCGTGCTCGCCACCCACGTGGCCGAGACCTCGCTGACGGTGCCCGGCATCCGCTACGTGGTGGACGCCGGCCTGGCGCGCGTCAAGCGTTACAGTTATCGCAACAAGGTCGAACAGCTGCAGATCGAAGCCGTATCGCAATCGGCCGCCAACCAGCGCGCCGGGCGTTGCGGCCGGGTCGCGGCGGGCGTGTGCATACGCCTGTACGACGAACAGGACTATCAGCAGCGGCCGAAATTCACCGAGCCCGAAATCCTGCGTTCGTCGCTGGCATCGGTCATCCTGCGGATGAAATCGCTGCGGCTGGCCGATGTCGAAACCTTCCCGTTCATTGAGCCGCCCATGGGCCGCGCGATCGCCGACGGCTACCAGTTGCTGCAGGAGCTTGGCGCGGTCGACGACGACAACCAGCTGACCGCGGTCGGCAGGGAGCTCGCCAAACTGCCGCTCGATCCGCGCGTGGGACGCATGGTTCTCGCGGCGCGCGACAATGCGGCACTGAGCGAGGTGCTGATCATCGCGGCGGCCCTGTCGGTGCAGGACCCGCGCGACCGCCCGCTCGAGGCGCAGGCGGCCGCCGACAACGCGCACAAGAAATTCGCCGATGAAAAATCGGAATTCCAGAGCTATCTCAAGATATGGAAATGGTTCGAGGAGGCGATCGAGCACAAGAAGTCGAACAGGCAGCTGATGGACAACTGCCGCGCCAACTTCCTCTCGCAATTGCGGCTGCGCGAATGGCGCGATGTGCACTCGCAATTGCTGACCACGGTGCGCGAGCAGGGCTGGCGCCTGAATGAAGCGCCGGCCACATACGAACAGCTGCACACCGCGCTGCTGACCGGCCTGCTCGGCAATATCGGCTTCAAGGCGGACGACGATCCGCAGTACCTCGGCGCGCGCGGCATCAAGTTCCACATCTGGCCGGGGTCGACGCTCGCGAAGAAGCCTGGCCGCTGGATCATGGCGGCCGAACTGGTCGAGACCTCGCGCCTGTATGCGCGTTGCGTCGCCCAGATCCAGCCCGAATGGCTCGAGCGTGTGGGTGGCCATCTGCTGAAGAAATCCTATGGCGACCCGCGCTGGGAAAAGCGTGCCGCGCAGGTGACCGCCTCCGAACGCGCCACGCTCTACGGCCTGGTCGTGTATAGCCAGCGGCGCATCAATTTCGGCAAGATCAATCCGCGGGAGGCGCGCGAATTATTCATACGCGAAGCGCTGGTCGCGGGCGAGTTCGACACGCGCGCTCCTTTCTTTGCGCATAACCAGAAGCTGGTGCGAGAAATCGAAAACCTCGAGCACAAATCGCGCCGCCTCGATGTGCTGGTGGACGAAGGCTTGATCGCGGCTTTCTACGACTCCATCCTGCCGCAGGAAATCCACGACGGCGTCGCGTTCGAGAAGTGGCACAAGGATGCCACGGCGACGAACCCGAAGCTGCTGCACCTCAATCGCGACGATCTGATGCGCCACGAGGCGGCCGGCGTCACCACCGATCTGTTCCCGAAGGCGATGACGGTAGCCGGTATAGCCATGGGCCTTTCGTATCACTTCGAGCCCGGCAGTCCGCGCGACGGCGTGACGCTGACCGTGCCGCTCTACGCATTGAACCAGGTATCGGCCGAGCGTTCGGAATGGCTGGTGCCGGGCATGCTGAAGGAGAAAGTGCAACTGCTGCTCAAGTCGCTGCCGCAGAAACTGCGACGCCACTGTGTCCCGCTGCCCGACTACGCGGCGGGCTTTTGCGAACGCGCGCCGTTCGGCAAGGGCAATCTGCTCGATGCCGTCATCGCCGACATCCGCGAGCAGACCGGCGTCGCCGTCAGGACCGGCGACTTCAAGCTTGAGACCTTGCCGGCGCATCACTTCATGAATTTCAAGATCATCGACGAGCATGGCCGTCAGCTCGAGATGGGACGCAACCTGGCGAGCCTGCAGGCGGAGCTGGGCAGCCAGGCACGGGAGAGCTTCCAG
>JAQGLQ010000138.1 GCA_028292785.1 Noviherbaspirillum sp.
CGCCACGCACGCGCTGGAAGCGGAAGTGCGCCTGTACGATCGGCTTTTCGCCGATCCGCATCCCGATGCCGGCGGCAAGGATTTCAAGACCGCACTCAATCCCGATTCGAAGGAAGTCATCACGGCCTATCTGGAATCGGGAATGAAATCGGCGCACCCCGACGACAAATTCCAGTTCGAACGGCATGGATACTTCGTCGCCGATCGGGTCGACCACAAACCCGGCAGGCCGGTATTCAACCGGGCGGTGACGCTGAAGGATTCGTGGGGGAAATAGGCCGGGCTTTCTGCATCGGCGTCAGTTGTGAATTCGTGGTGCGCGCCAGGCAACCGGAAAGCGGCGTGATCACTTCTTTCGCTCTCGAAGCAGGTGGCGGATCCTGCGCGCCAATTGCTCCTGCCGATACGGCTTGCTTAGCAGATTGATGTCAGGATCGATGCGTCCGCCATGCCCCATCGCATCCTGCGTATAACCCGAGGTGAACAGCACCGCGATACCTGGCACGATTTCCCTGACCGCCTTCGCCAATTCCGGACCGCGCAGTTCTCCGGGCATGACCACATCGGTAAACAACAGATCGATTGTTTCACCATCCTCGGCGGCCCTTCTGACAATGTCCAGTGCGCTTTCGCCATCATCCGCCTTGAGCACCCGATAACCGAGGTCGGTCAGCGTCGCCACGACGGCTCCCTGCACGTCCGCGTCGTCTTCGACGACCAGGATGGTTTCAGTGCCGCCGGACGCGACACCCTCGGGCGTCGTGGGCATTTCCCTCTCTGCACTGCGCGAGCGCGGCAGATAGATACGCATCGTGGTGCCCTTGCCGACCTCGCTTTCGATCTGGATATGACCGCCGCTCTGTTTGACGAAGCCGTAGGCCATGCTGAGCCCGAGACCGGTTCCCCTGCCCTCCGGCTTGGTCGAAAAGAATGGTTCGAATGCCTGCTCGATGACTTCCGGCGTCATTCCGGAACCGGTATCCGAGACGGCGAGCGCCACATACTCTCCCGCCACGACATCGGGATGCGTTGCGGCATAGTTTTCATCCAGCACCGCATTGGCGAGCTCGATCGTGAACCGCCCGTTTCCATCCATGGCATCGCGGGAATTGAACGCCAGATTGAGGATCACGTTTTCCAGTTGATTCGGGTCGACCAGTGTATTCCAGAGTGCGTCATCGGCAATGGTCTCGACCGTGACCGATCCGCCAAGGGCCTGGCGTAACAGATCGTCCATATCGCCGATCATGCGTCGCAGATCGACCACCACCGGCTGCAGAGGCTGGCGCCGCGCGAAAGCCAGCAGCTGCGAGGACAGTTTCGACCCGCGCTCCACCGCGCTCAGGGCGCTCTCGATGCGCTTGCCCGCCTGCCCCTCGCTGCCGAAATATATCTGCAGCAATTGCAGGTTGCCTGCGATGATCTGGAGCACGTTGTTGAAGTCGTGCGCCACCCCGCCGGTCAACTTGCCCACCGCTTCCAGCTTTTGCGCATGCTGCAGCGCGCGCCGCGCCTCCTCGAGCGAGCGCAGGCGCGCGGCTTCCAGGCGTTGCGCTTCCTTGCGCTCGCTGATGTCGCGAATGAAAGCGTTCGCCGTGTAGCCGGCGCCTTCCCGGACGGCGGCGATCGCAAGCTCGACGGGAATGCGCTTGCCGCTGCGATGCAGGGCTTCGACCTCGATGCGGTTGTTGATCACCGGCCCGGTACCGGTGGAAACGAAGCGGCGAAAACCCGCGGTATGCGCCGCGCGCTGCTCCTCGGGAATGACCAGATCGGCGAGACGCTTGCCGATGGCTTCCGCCGCGCTCCATCCGAAAGTGCGCTCGGCCTGTACGTTCCAGTCAGTAATGATGTCATTTGCATCGACCGCGACAAAAGCATCGTGCGAATTCTCGAGTATGACTTTCATGTGCTGCTGCTCGGCGTCGAGGCGCGCATAGGATTCCCGCAGCGCCGCCTCGCTCCGCTTGATTTGCTGCGTCATCCGCATGGCCAGATGAAGGGCTCGCTTGCGCCCCGTGGCGAGCAGCCAGACCAGCGCGGAAAGCAGCAGGCTCATGCCGATTCCGGCGACGGCGATGAAGGCCGGCCTGCCGGAATCGATCCTGCTTTCATACCCGGGCCCGGAAGCGATTGAAATCGTCCACGGGCGTCCGGCGATGTCGAGGTGTTGCACGGTCGAGAACAGCGGCCCTCTTGCCGGATTGGCGGCGGCGCCCAGGGAATCATAGAGCTGCGCCTGTTCCGCCATCGTTTCGTCGTCGAAAATCCTGACCCTGAGGTCGGTGGAGCGCTCGCCGCCCAGGCCCTGCATCAGATCGTTCATGCGAAAGGGTGCATAGACCCAGCCGATGATGCTGGCCCGACGGGCTTCCATGGTATCGGCCGCCGCGCCGCTCATGTAGAGCGGCAGATACATCAGAAAGCCGGCCTGTCCATTGCGTTCCACTTCCTGCACCAGCCTCACCTTGCCCGACACGGCGGCCTTGCCGGTATCGCGGGCCCTCTCCATCGCGGCGCGCCGCACCTGTTCGGAAAACATGTCGAAGCCGCGGGCGCGCAGGTTTAGTCCGGTGAACGGCTCGATCTGTGTGATGGATGTATAAACGGCACGTTCGCCCGGTGGCCGGATCTGGTAGTCCGCGTAGCCTTTGGCGCGCATGGCTGCGACATGCTCGTTCAGCCGTTCCTTGGGCACGATGCGGGAAATCGCTATGCCCTGAATGCCGGGATAGCGCTCATCGAGCCGCAATGCGTCGACATACAAGCGGAAATTGTCGCTCGCGGCCTCCTCGCTGGCGGCGCGCCAGAAACCTTGCGCTCCGCGCAAAACCTGTTCGTAGGTTGCCATGCGCTGTTCGATGCGCTGGGCTGTTTCGCGTACGCGGAAATCGAAACTGGCCTGCGAGTCATCGATAAGCGTCTGCCACGCGTTCTTCCACAAGTTGTAGGTGATCAGCAATGACAGGCAAAGCACCAACCCTGACAGGATCTGCGGCAGGTACCGGCTCCATGCGGATGGGCGCGGCGGCCGCGTTGAATCGTCGTTGACGGAGCGATGCTGCGTCGAGGAGTGCATGGCTAGGAAATGGATTTAAACGAGCGATTGTAAACATCATCGCGCTTTTCTTCAGACAGGACCCGCGAGTTGGCTCATGGAATCAAATGCGGCGCATCGGCATCCCGCGTTGCTATACAATCTCAGTCCGCGTTCAACCGAGGATATCCCATGACAGTTTCCATGTATGCCGCATCCATTCCCGTATTCTCCCAGATGCTCAAGGCTTTGAAGGACGTGCTGAACAAGGCTGAAGCGCATGCGGCCGCGAAAAAGATCGAACCCGATGCGCTGCTGCAGGCACGTCTGTTCCCCGATATGCTTCCTCTGCTCCGTCAGGTGCAGATTGCCACCGATTTCGCGAAAGGCGTATCGCTGCGTCTGGCCGGCGCGGACGTGCCGGCTTACGAGGACAATGAAAAAAGTTTCGCGGACCTTCAGTCGCGTCTCGACAAGACGCTCGCTCTTCTCGGCCAACTCTCGCCATCGCAGATCGACGGCAGCGAAACACGGGAAATCGTTTTACGCCCGGGTACGCCAAAGGAGCAGCGATTCAATGGCCAGGATTATCTGTTGAAGTTCGCCGTACCTCAATTCTTTTTCCATGTCACTACTGCGTACGCAATCTTGCGGCATAACGGCGTCGAAATCGGCAAAAAGGATTACATGGGCGCCTATTGATCCGGTGGATGGCGACGGAAAAATCTTGCATGGCTTGCGTGCTCGTAAAAGGGACGGTAGATGGGACGGCAGATTTTTCGGCCGCCCCGTCAAACGCATCATGTGATCCGCGTCGTGGCACCGGCTGTGCGCTCAGTGCACTCCTTTGCCGGGGGCCTCGGCGGACCGCTTGGCAGGCGTAACCAGCTTTTCCATCGTCGCTCTCTGGCGCTGGGTCGCCTTTTCCGTTTCCTCTGACGCCCTGCGCGCTACTTCACCCGCAAGTTCTTCGGCGGTACGCGCCGTCTGCGGAATATACACTTCGGCGGTCTTCACGAGCTCCACCTGGGTGCCTGCGGCGATATCCCTGAGGTGCTGCTGATACGCGCGCACTTTTTCTATATTGGGCTGCGTCTGACCGGCGATGATGGAGAGCGCCTCATGCGGGTCCTTGGCGGAAAGGACCTGTTGTGCGCCGGAGAAGGTTTCTTCCATCAGGGTTTGCGCTACCTGGATGTTCAATTCATTGATTTTCTGGACCGCGTTGAACATCTGATTCGACATCGCGGTAAGCATCGAATACTGCGACTGAAAATGGGCCCTTGCGGCGGGAGAGTCCGTTGGAGAGAAAGTAAACATCACGAGTCCTTTGCGAAGTGATCATGGCAAAAATTACCGACACGACACAATGTCCGTGTGGTTTTAGGACCCGGCGGGAATCTCATAGTTGCAGAATCCGGCTTTGTATTTCTGAATGAAGCAATGCTGCCGATAGAAATAGTTGATACAACGCGATGAACATATTCTTTCTTTCATAAGCATTGAACGTAAGCGAACGTTTCCCGGTCGAACGTTTCGTTTTCTATACTCAGCGTAGCGCCGTAGCCTTTTTCCACTTGCACATTCAGGAGTCGATCGATGTTCAACTACCAACCGTTCAGTTCCAGCAGTTTGAAAGACGGTATTGACGCCCAAATGTCGCTTTATGCTGCCATGTCGAAAAGCTTTTTCGATGCATCGCTGCAAATCGGCGAGCTCAGCAGCCAAGCCATGCAGAATGTCATGGAGGCAGCTTGTACAAACTTCCAGCGCGGATGGCAACTTGCCGCCGTGCCGGATATGAATTCGTTTTTCGGTCAACAGTTGTGGGCGCCGTTCAGCATGTATTCGGCTTACCGGCCTGCACCCGTGAAGCCGAATCCGCCAGCAGCTTCAGCCGAAAGCGATACGGCCAGGAAGCACTCGGGGCAAGACGCACCCGAAGTCTCGCCTAAGCCTTCCACGCTTATAGAGAAGATGATTGCATCCGTGGTCGAAGAAACGAACAACGCCGACAAGAAAACCTGACATCGCTTATATGGCGTCTGTATAGCAGAAGCGGTACCGCTGTCGTCATGGCCGGTTACAATGCACGCCTTTAATCGCAGACCCGTGCCATGACAGATTCCATTCGCCTTGCCAGACGCGTCGCCGAGCTGATGCAATGCTCGCGCAGCGAAGCGGAACAATATATTGAAGGCGGTTGGGTGACCGTGGATGGACAAGTCGTTGAAGAACCGGGAATGCGGGTCCAGCAGCAGACAGTCGACGTGGCAGCCGATGCCACCCTTGCGCCGGTTCACCCTGTCACCATTCTTCTGCACAAGCCGGTGGGTCTTGATGCCATTGCCGACCCGCCAATGCGGCTCGTTACGCCCGAATCGCGCACGGCCGAAGACCGGTCCGGCATCCGCTTTCTCAAACGCCATCTCGCGAAGCTGACCCTGATCGATCCGCTCGAGTCGCAAGCCAGTGGCCTGCTGGTGATGACGCAGGATTGGCGCGTGATTCGCAAGCTGGTGGACGATGCCGAGAAGATCGAGCATGAATATATCGCCGAAGTAAGCGGGCAACTGATCCCGGATGGCTTGGCCCTGCTCAACCACGGTCTTGCGTGGAATGGCAAGCCGCTGCCGCCGGTCAAGGCCAGCTGGCAAAGCGAAACCCGTCTGCGCTTCGCCATCAAAAATCCGCCGCGCGGCGTGATTGCGCAACTGTGCGAAAAGGTCGGATTGAAAGTCCTCGCCCTGAAACGCATACGCATCGGACGCGTTCCCATGGCCGGCCTGCAGCCGGGCCAATGGCGGTTCCTGTACGGTTACGAGCGGTTTTGACATGCCTGCGTTTCGGGAAAGCCCCGCAGGGCGGGCGCCGCAGGATTATCCTGGGTCGTTTGAGCGACGGCGTCGTTCCGGCTGAGCGAGCAGCTGCTCATACCCGGAGATATCGGCATCGATCGATTGAAGGCAGTCGAATGCGATATCCAGCGTCTTCACCGTATCGTTTAGAGAGATATCCCAGGGATCGACGCCCGCGAGGCTTGCGTTATATTCCCTCAGCGCACTCTGCAGCCGCATGGTGCGCCTGGATGCGGCCGGTGCGGACCGGCCCGACGCCAGCCGGCGGCTGAATTCGATCACGAGGCCATCGATTTTTCTGCTGACAGTCCTCAGGTGGAAAGCCAGGATGCCGGCATGAACATGCGCATCATAACCGCGCGCATTGGTATCCTTTAAACGCAGTTGCGCCTCATGGATGTCGCGCGCGAAGTCGAGCGTCTTTTCGAGGTCATTGTGTTGAGCGAAGAACGCTCCATAGGAATGCATTAGAGACATGTCACTGCTGGCGGGAATGGATCGATGGGATATTGTAATGCGTCATCGGCGAAGCGCGGTGAGAAGCGACAAGTTGTCACGCCTGGTCGAGCTTGCAGTTGTGTCATCAGCAATGGCAGCCGATGCAACCGATGCGCCACACCCGCACGGGATCACGGCACAAAGAAATAGCGCGTCAGATGAAAGAAGACCGGTGCCGCGAAACTCACGGAATCCATCCGATCCAGCATGCCGCCATGTCCCCGGATCAAGGTTCCCCAATCCTTCGCTCCCAGACTGCGTTTGATTGCAGAAAGCACAAGGCCGCCCAGGAAACCCATCAAAACGATCACTGATGCCATTCCCGCGCTTTGCAGGGGCGTGAATGGCGTAATCCACCACATCGCCGCGCCAATCACGATCGCGCCGGCCGCGCCTCCGACGAATCCTTCGACGGTTTTGCCAGGGCTGACCACTGGCGCGATCTTGGTTTTCCCAAACAAGGTTCCAAACACGTATTGCAGCACATCGCTCATTTGCACTACCAGCAGCAGATAAAAAAGCAGAAGCGCATTCTGTCCTTCAAACCCCGGGATCTCGAGCATCAGAAGCGCCGGAGCATGACTGATGCAATATACGGCGATCATCACGCCCCACTGCATCTTCGCGGTCCGCTCCAGAAACTTTTCGGTATCCTGCGAGAGCGCCGAAACCGACGGCAGCAGCAGAAAGGCATAGACCGGTATCAGGATTGCAAACAGGGCATACCACTTGATGCTTATCAGGTAGTACTGCAAGGGTATCAACGCGAAAAATGCCAATGACAGGGAGCGATGGTCGGCCGGCTTTGTCGGCGTCAGTGTAATGAATTCGCGCAGGGCAAAAAATGAAATGACCAAGAACAGCACGAGCGTGCCGGCCGGACCGATCAGAAAAGCCGAGACAAAGATCGTGATCATCACCCACCAGGCGAACACCCTGGCATTCAGATTACCGACAACCACACCGCCGCGCTCGGTTTTTACCTGGCGCTTCAGCGTCCAGCCGATACTTGAAGCAATCGTCAACAGCACGGCGATGCCGCATACAAGCCAGTAAAATTTGTTCGACATGGTCATGCGATCTCCACGATGGCCCGACGGGCCCTTTCCAGAAAATCCGATTTTTCCTCGCCATCGATGCGCCTCAACGTTCCGGCAAAGCGTACTGTGCAAGTCAGCGGAACTGGCAGCATCACGCCCTTCGGCATGCTGCGATGCAGGTTCTCCAGATACACCGGCACCAGTTCCACTTCGGGAAAATGTTCAGTCAAACGGTAAAGGCCGCTTTTGAACGGCCCCGGCAAGGAGTCGGCGCCCCGTGTGCCTTCGGGAAAAATGATCAATGAATCGCCGCCACGCAATGCGTCGAACAGCGGAGCCAGCGGATCGGCATTCTGGTTTTTCCGGTCCCGGTCGATCAACACGGCATTCAATACGCGCAGCGCTATATATCTGCGCAAGCCGCTTGCCCCCCAGTAGTCGCGCGCGGCGACGGGACGCGTCTGCGCGCGCAGTTCCGGCGGAAGCGCGGACCAGATCGCAATCGTATCGATATGGCTGGTATGGTTGGCGAAGTAAATGCGCTGCAAATTCGATGGCGCGGCAGCTGTCCAGTGAGGCGTTGCGCCGACCAGCAGCCGAACCAGGCCGATGAGAGCCTTCCCGAAAAAGTAGGCCGGGCTCATGCCTGCTCCATCCTTGCGGCGATCGCTGCGGTACGGGTGATGCACGTGACGAGCGAGCCGGCGGCGATGACGATGGCGGCGGCGATAAGGGCATAGTGCGTACCGTTCGCGGCGAACTCGGCAGCGCCGGCGACACATCCAGCGGTCATCGCAGCCATGCGATGCTGCTTCGCCATCGGGCCGCGAAAATCCTGCGCCATTCCCAGCGCGCCGCCGAATACGCGGACATAGGCCGTCATTGCAGCGAGCAAGGCACCCAGCCATCCGAGCCACGGCAAATCGATTGCATAGCCGAGCGCCACGATCAGGATCGAATCCGCTATCCGGTCCGGAAATTCGTTATAGAGCGCACCCAGCGGCGACTTCTTGCCACCCTCCACGGCGACCATGCCATCGAGCAGATTGCAGATCAGCCGGCCCTGGATGCACAAGGCACAGCCGAGCAGACCCGGTCCGCCAGTAGGCGCAGGAATAAGCAACAGGAACGATCCCGCGATGGCAAACACGATGCTGGCGACAGAGATATGGTTGGGAGTGACCCGCGTACTCACGAGGAAGGTTGCCGCGGACTGAGCCCATGATGCTGAACGGGCCGTGATCGGACGTCGGTTTTGTGGTTAGCTGCCTGACATTGCTTCCTGGGCTGAAGTGTTCCTGTTGTATGCGTCAAAGTTCCACGACGGAGGGAGTATTGAAATCAGCCCTCCATGCCTTGCGATGGCTCTCACCAGGCTGACGTCAACACGATGTTGGGGGGGTGACTAATCCGCGGCACATCTCTGCCTTGGCCTCATTGCTCAATAGCTTGGCCTCGCTCATGTATTTCTCGAACTCCGTGTCATAGGATTTCCGGACGTCGGGGTCCTTGCTGTTCCGACGGTGGGCCATGCTTTTTTTATCTGCGGTAACGTCGTCCGTGCACCCAAAATTCTGGAATAGCCGGGTTTCGAATTCGTCAGCCTTCACGCTGTCCCCCTCGCTGCACATTTCCGTGACCGCTCCGAAAAATCCCGGGCCGAATCCATGATTTCCTTCCGCATGCGCGGTAGTGGCAGCCAACAATAGAATAAATACTGCATTTGACACGAGCTTCATGAATACCTCGCTTTCGAAGTTGTTAAAACGCGTAAACCATGGAATAAATTATTGGGAATAACTGCATGGGCGGCACGCCGTGCAGTCAGTAATCCGTATCTAGAAGTCTCCACCCGGCATTTCATAATGAAGGCCGTAGACGCATTCATGCCTTTTGCAGCGGCTGTAATCGACGCCCGGAATTGGCTTACGGCGGAGCACATCCCATCCAAGCAATATGCCGTCATCCTTCAAGCGCAGTTTGATGCGCAGGCCGCCGCCGTTTTTGCGGATATCGTCAAGCACCGCGTCGGGGATACGGTCGGCCACGGGAATGGTGTAATCGGCGATGATCGTGCCGCCGTCCCAGCCTCCTCCACCGGCTTTTTGCTCGAAGTAGCCGGTGCGCCATGTCGCACGAATTGTTTTGGGCACTCCTCGTTCGCCTCCGGGGTAGGCTGAAGTACTTACACTTTTTGGTCCAAGAGTCCCGGGTGCGGTAACGACGGTACCGTACTCGTTATAAAAAGTTATTCCCTCTTTTTTATTAACCGCATCGAGCCTCAGTTCGCCAACGCCACCTATATCATGAAACCTGTCTTGCAGACGCGTATTCCCATCATCCTCGGTGCGAACGCCACCTTTGTGTAAAGCTTGGCACCCGGACAGGAGTAGAAAACTGCCTGCCGCAATGATTAACTTGCGTTTCATGGAACAAGGATGGGTTGCATTGCTTTTCATTCGGTCACCGTCAGGTTGATGTTGTAGCCATTGGCGTTAAGCCATTCGAGATAGCGCTTCATATCCACCGTACCGGTGACGAAATCCTTTCGCGGTATTCGCGTGAAAACTCCATCGACAAAAGGTCCATCGGGCGGCAGATAACTGATGAACTGCCCGGTATCCGCGAAGGTCATCCGCGTGCCAGTCATGTTCATTTGGGTGGTCACTTTTCCATTCAGGTATGTCACCGCGCGATCTTCATAAATGGGCGACGGTGAACCTGTGGTCGAAAACTGATTATTGCTTTTGTCGTGAAGCACCGGATTGGCGATG
>JAQGLQ010000140.1 GCA_028292785.1 Noviherbaspirillum sp.
CGTTAGCGACATGCTGGCGGACGGCGGCGATCCCGAAGTGGCGCGAGGCCTCGCCAGGGACCTGGCCAAGTGGTTCCCTGGACATGCCGATTACCTCGATTCCGCGCTGGCGCAGTGGCTGGTGAAGAAAAAATCGGGCGGAGTTCCGGTGGTGCTGCGCCGTAACCAGAAATTCGAGTAACAACACCCGCCTCGCCACATCCGGCCCTTGCGGCTGACCTCGCCGTTTCCATGGACGGGAGACCGGCCACGCAGAAAACCGCAAGAGCGTCGGTGCCTGCCGCGCTTCACCTTGCCGCGGCAGCGGCTGCCTGGCTGCGTGAGAATGCAGTTTGCATGCATGCGGCGCAGGAATGTCCGTTTCATACTCCTGTCCGGGGAAGAATTAAAACAAGATGTCCGACGCCGAAAATAAAAACACGTCCAGTCAAGCCGGCCTCTACGCCACTTACGCCACAGGCTTCTTCAGCCTGAGCCTGGTTCCGATGACCTCCCTGATCGTGCCCTTGTGGGCGCTGCAACTCGGCGCCGCTCCGAGCATGATCGGCATCATCGTCGCCAGCCGCGCGGTGCTGCCGTTTTTCCTCTCCATCCATGGCGGCGCGATGATGGACCGCCTCGGCACGCGCCGCATGCTGCTGGTGTTTACCGCGATCGGGACGCTGATCAGCCTGCTCTATCCGATGTCGAAATGGATATGGGCGCTGGTGCTGGTACAGCTCGTGGTGGGATGGGCGCAAGGCATGGGCTGGATCGGGGCGCAGATAAAGATCGCGAAAATCGCCGGCGGCAATGCGAAGTACTCCGGGCGCTTTACTTTCTTCACCACCTGCGGCACTTTTCTTGGTCCCCTGATCGCGGGAATGACATGGGATTTCGCCGGCGTCTGGGGTGCGTTCATCCTGATCGCGCTGTGGGGAACCGGCCTGCTGATCGCCTCTTACGCTTTGCCGGCGGGTTCGGACCGCAATCATCCGCCGCTGCGCCTGCGCGAGTTCTGTCCCAACCTGTCCGACTATGTGCGCGCGTTCGCGCTGATATCAGTGCCTGCCGTTGCATTCATCGTCGGCGCGACCTTCCTGCGCATCGGCGTGATCAGCATTCAGAGCTCGTTCTATAACGTGTACCTGCAAGGCATCGGCCTGACGGGGACCCTGATCGGCATCCTGGTCTCGATCGACTCGCTGGTCGGCGGACCGGCGACGCTCCTGACCGGAGTGGCGGTCAAGGCGATCCGTCCCCACTGGCTGTTGCTGCTTGCGATCGGCGTCGCGGTGGTGGCGATGTGCATTACCCCCCTGCTGGAGAGTTTTCCTCCGCTGCTGCTGGCCGCGAGCATCTATGGCATCGGAGTCGGCATGAGTTTTCCGCTGCTGCTTTCCATTCTGTCGAATGCCGCCGACGACAAGGAGCAGGGCTTGAGCGTGGGCTTGCGCACCACGGCCAACCGCGCCGCTTCCATCGTGATCCCCGTCGTCATGGGCTTCGTGATCGAATTGACCGGCATCAGGCTGGGCTTCTTCGTGATCGGAGCAATGCTGCTCACCGCGCTATGCCTGGTCGCCTGGGCTACATACCGGTCCGGGGCGTTCGCCCGCAAATAAGGGCCTATTTCGTTAGGGCAGATCGCCATGTGATCAGGCCGCATGCAAAGTGCAGCCTGGCCAGGTAAGTCGAAGCATAGCGCCGAGGCGATTACTTCCGAGCCGGCCTGTGCAGGTCTTCATGAAGAGCTCCGTACACTCGTAGCGGAAAGAAGGATGCTGACGGGACTACGCACAGGCACAGACTGTTATTAACATTAACAACATAATGCAATTGCCGGATTCGGCAGTGCGCCGTCCACCAAAGCGGGAAACATGCGCGCAGCTTGCGCCACTCGTACCCTGACCTGCTTCGCCTCCTCGATTTTTTCAAAAAACTCTTCGAGCGCCTCGCCGCAATGTGCTGTTCAAAAAATACAACGCTTATTGCCGTATTACGCTCCGCTTTCATTCCATTTTCGCGCAGCACGCCATTTCGACTTGCATTGCCTTGAAAAAAACTAAAGTTCGCTGTCCGCAGAATGCGGATAGCTTTTAAGAACTATTTGCCAAGGAAAATAAATGAACAAGTCTCTACTCGCACTGGCAGTCATGGCTGCCTGCGCAGGCACGGCCTCCGCGCAAACCAATGTCACGATCTATGGTGTTGTGGACGCCGGCATCGCATACAAGAATGACGGCAACCCGGCCGGCAAGACATGGGCGCTGGAAAGCGGCCAGCAGTCGGGCAGCCGTCTGGGCTTCAAGGGCTCGGAAGATCTGGGCAGCGGTTTGTCCGCGATCTTCGCGCTGGAAAACGGGTTCAGCACCGACACCGGTGCGCTCGGCCAAGGCAACCGCCTGTTCGGACGTCAGGCATGGGTAGGCCTGACCGGCGGCTTCGGCACCGTCAAACTGGGCCGTCAACCGACCTCGCTGTACACCGCGCTCGACGTGATCGATCCGTTCGGCACCAATCTCGCCGGCAACGCGCAAAAAGTTTTCGGTTATGGCACTTACGCCGCCGATCCCCTGCTGCGCACCGACAATACACTGAGCTATGCGCTGCCGCGCATGAGCGGCTTCTCCGGCATCGCGAGCTACGGATTCGGCGAGCAAGCGGGCAATTTCAGCGCCGGCCGTAACCTCGGCCTGGGTCTCAACTACGTCAATGGCCCGATCAATGTGCAGTTTGCTCACCAGCATGCCAAGTCGGTTTCCCTGGCATTACTGGCAGGTGGCACGCTCGACACTAAAGCCACGTTGATCGGCGCCACTTACGACTTCAACGTAGCGAAGGCTCATGTCGCATTTGCGCATAACAAGTTCGAAGCCGCCGGCACTTCCGACAAGATCCGTAACTGGCTGCTCGGCGTATCCGCTCCTGTCGGCGCAGGCACGCTGCTGGCCTCCTACATACGCAACGATGTGACCGATGTCAGCGACGGCAAGTCCGACCAGTACGCGCTGGGTTACACCCACCCGCTGTCCAAGCGTACCAACGTCTACACATCGGCTTCCTTCATGAAGAACGACGACGGCGTCGCGCTGAACGCAGCTGCGACCGCGCCCGGAGGCGCGAGCGTCCGCCTGTTCAACGTTGGCATTCGCCATACGTTCTGATCGATCGCGGGCCCTTGCCCGCGCTTGACGGAAAAGGCGCCTGCAGCGGTCGCGTAGTGCGATCGGATGCGGCGCCTCAAAATAAAACGCCACGAGTCAGCTCGTGGCGTTTTTGGTTTTACTTCACTGCTTTGCGGAACCCCGCAAGCTAGAGGAGCGGTTTAAGCGCGTGCCTCATACTTGAGCGCCTTCCCCTGGTCCATCTCGGAGTACGAAAAGATTTTCTTGAAGAGATAAACCCGCTGCCGGTAATTTCCCTCCGGTCCATTTGGTCCGCAATCGATGTTCTCGAACACGCGCAGCAGGCGATTGAGAGTCGCGCGTTCCTCGCCTGTCCGTATCGGAATCAGCCTGCGCCTGCTGCGCGCATGCTGGGAGCGGATATCGACCAGGAGGCAATGGCCGCAATCGGCCGTATGCGGATCGATCAGCAAGGTCTCTGCATGCGCCAGCCCGAACAGCGCCGCCAGTTCGACGCGCGCCGCCAGCAAGGGATAGGACGCGGCGACGCCGGAAGTCAACCGTAGCAGGGCTTCCTGCGCCCATGCAGAACCGGCGGCTCTCGGGGCGATCTTTTCGAGCAAGGCTGCCGCCTCCGGATTTCCCTGGAAGGCCGCCTTCTGAAGCCAGTAAACCGCGCGCACATCGCTGGCATCGTCGCAGTGGCGCATGCGCCAGGCGGCCAGGCCCAGCTCCAGCTGCGCAATGCAGTGCCCGGCCTCTGCCGCGCGTTCCAGATAACACGCGGCATCGGAACGGGCAAGCTGCATGAAGCTGCCATTCGGTTTGAGACAGATTCTCGCCAACACATACCATGCTTGCGCGACGCCCTGCCGGCCGGCCGCCATCAGCCAGCCGGCCGCCTTTCTGTAATTGCTTTTACGCCGCAGGCGCGCGGTGCGCTGTCCTTTTTCATCCATATTGGCGAACCAGAGGCCCGCGCTCAATTGAGCTTCCTTGTCGCCCGCCTGCGCGGCCAGCTCCCAGAACCGCTCCGCTTCGCTTTCGTCCGAGTCCGGTGTCTTGACAATCGCACTTGCACAGCGCGTCAGAAAGCGCGCGTCCTCTTGCGACATCGGCGCGGCGTCGCCTGTGTTGCGGCGCTCCGCAAGCGCACGCGCGACCGGCAACGCCCAGCGCAGGAACGAAGGCAAGTCCTGCTCGGACCATGCATGATCGGCCAGCGTGCGCTGTGCCTGCAATATGCCGCTGGAAGCCGCTCGCGTGGCCCATTCAAGCGTCGTACTGTCGACGATGCGCTCAGAACCGGCATCGCCCGGCGCGCCGGACTTATGTTTGCCGAGCTCCTGAGCCAGCAGCCATTGCGCATCGACGATGCCGGCACGGGCGGCCGCCTCCAGCGCCCCGAACGCCTTATCGCGCGCAATCTGATCCGCCTTGCTGTCGGCCAGTACGAGCTTCGCCAACACCAGGCCCGCGTTCATCACGCCCGCATCGAACGCGCGCTCGTACCAGACCGGAAGCTGCAACGGGTCGAGCGCTCGCGCCGCCACATCGAACGGGATATGTTCGCCGATCAGCATCCACGCTTCCGACGAATTCCTGCGTGCCGCGCGATCGAGCCAATGCAATGCGGTGGCGAGATTCTGCTTCAGTCCCGCACCGCCGAAAAGATAATATTTGCCGAGCATGAGTTGCGCCGACGTCTCTCCGGCACGAGCGGCGCGAATGAAGGTCATCTCTTCCCTGGTCGCCATCTGCATTCCTTCCAGTCACCGCGCGGGCAGACAGAGGGGAAGCAATGGGGCGATGCCGACACGGCGTGGGCGAATGATCGTGAATAGATTGATATCCAAGGATGGCGACGGCGCTACAGGCCGGTATGAGATGTACTTACCGGGCCATGATGGATAGCGAGGCCGCTTATTTCACGAAAAATTAGTGCGCACTCATTTTGGAACCGGCGCGGGGCATGTTCCGGTGTACGTCGGAACCGTCTATTCCACGATGAGCCGATTGATATAACGGTCGAGCGGGACCGGCCCCTTGTAGGGCACGGGGCGATACCGGTAGGCGAAGACCGGCAACAGCGAGTATTGAATCTGAAGCATGAGCCGTGGATGCTTCAACGGCACCATTCCCTTGTGTATTCCAATGGTATTGACGGCGAAGCCAAAACCGCTTTCGCCAGTCACGGCGACGGCCGCTTCCGGGCCATAGCACCGCGCGACCTCGTCATTGCTGAAAGTCCGCAAACGGACCGTCGGTGCCGTGAGATGCGAGCCGCGTACGTACATGTGCGGACCGCACTCTTCATCCACATCGGTCAGATAGACGCAGATCTTCAGGAAGCGCCAGTCATCTGAATCGCGGTGAAAGCTCTGCACCCCGACGCCCGGCTCATTGCTCGGGAACGACCAGCGCAGCACGAGCGCGGAAATCGTCGGCTTGCATCCCAGATGCCGCGCGGCGAGACGAAGCAGGGACGGCCGGTTGGCGAGTTCGAGGATGTGCGGGCAATGCACGATATCGTGCATGAAATAATCGGCCATGCGCGCGCCGGCACCGGCACGGCCTGATGCAAACACTTGTTTCCTGTCCGCCGGATTCACGAGTAACTTGTCGCGAAGGAAAAAGTGGATGTCGGAGACCTGCGTGCGCGTCAGCAGTATGCGCAGGGGCGTAAACCCGTATGCGGAGAGCGACTGAGACAACCGTTCCTCGTTCGCCGAGAACAGGCTTTCATGCGGGACAGTTCCCCGCAGCGCACGGATGGCGGCGGAGATCCCTTCCGTGCACATTCGGCGCAGCCGCGGTTCAACGACAATGCGCTGAACATAGTAGAGGAGGCTGCGGCTAGGCTGGAAATTGCGACCCGGTTTTAATTGCGCGTATTCCATGTAAGGCTCTCCGCAATCAGTTGATTTTTTCGCGCCGCCCGGACTTCATGGATGGGATGGTGCAGGAGAATGAAAGCGTTGAACCGTCTGGTGCCGGAACTGCTGGCGCGTGAGATCGGAGAATACCCTCAGTGTTGATGCACGGAACACCTGCCGGGAAAATATGAAATATCGGCGCCGGACCCTCGCTGAGCGCAATGCAATCCGGCTTCCCCCTTGCAGACGATTCACCGTGGGCTAAGCTGAAGACGCCGTGAAGAGGCGGCCAATCTGTCCGGCATGAAAGGAGGAAGCGTCCATGAGCCTGTCCCTCACCTCGGGCGCATTCCGTCACGGCGCGGACATTCCTCGCAAATACACCTGCGACGGCCAAAACATATCGCCGCCCTTGTCCTGGTCGGAAGTACCATCCGCCGCGCTGAGCCTTGCGCTCATCGTCGAAGATCCCGATGCACCCGATCCCGCGGCGCCACAGCGGACCTGGACCCACTGGGTTCTGTATGACATTCCCCCAGACGCGACCGGCCTGAACGAGGGCATACGCACACAGGGACTTCCGCGAGGTACGCATGAAGGCTTCAACGACTGGCGGCGCACGGGATACGGCGGCCCCTGCCCTCCGATCGGCCGCCATCGCTATTTTTTCAGGCTGTATGCACTGGACAAAGTGCTGGGCGATCTCGGCAAACCTGACCGGCTAAAGCTGCTGGGCATGATGAAAGGCCACGTCATCGACGAGACCGAGTTGCTGGGTCTGTATCAGCACCCCGCTCAGTGACGCCCGCCTGCGGCGACGTGGCGTCCGTTGTGCTGCATCAATAGGCAAGTCCAAACTCGTGGTCCGGGCCGTAGTCATACCGCCATGCGCAAGCATAAGCGCGGACAGCAGCTAAAACATAATGAGACCGATGACAATGAATAAGACCAACAAGGCCCGGTTTGCAAAAATGACGGGCGCGCTCGCGATGTGCCTGTTCCTGGGTGGCGCTTTCGCGCAAGCTCCCGCCGGACAGCCGGGTTCGCAGGCAGGTCGGGAGCAAACCCTGAACCTGCCCGCGCCCACGGAAAAAACGCAGTCGGACAGCGGTTCCGTCATGTTCGTCGGGACGGCGACGGTGATCATCCGTTATGCGGGAATGACGATCCTCACCGATCCGAATTTTCTTCACAAGGGCGAGCATGTCCATCTGGGCTATGGCCTGACTTCGGAACGGCTGACCGATCCGGCGCTGACGCTCGACAAGCTGCCGCCCATCGATCTGATCGTCCTCTCCCACTACCACGGCGACCACTTCGATCAGCTGGTCGAGCAAAAACTCGATAGAAACATCCCGGTCGCATCCACGCCCGAAGCGGTGAAGAAGCTGAAGGACCTGGGTTTCAAGTCCACTCATGCGCTTCGGACATGGGATGTACTGACGATCACGAAAGGCGACGCCAGGCTGCGCATCAGCGCCACGCCCGGACGGCACGGCCCGCCGGTTCTGGCTGCGGCCCTGCCTGAAGTCATGGGCTCCATTCTTGAATTCTCCGCGGGCGGAAAGCAGAACTACCGCATGTACATCAGCGGCGACACGCTGGTCTACGACCACATCAAGGAAATCCCGAAGCGCTATCCTGATATCGATCTCGCGCTGCTGCATCTGGGCGGGACCCGCATCCTCGGCGTGATGAAAGTAACGATGGATGGAAAAGACGGCGTGGAGATGTTGCAGCTCATCGCTCCGCATCATGCGATACCGATTCACTACAACGATTACGATGTATTCAAATCGCCTCTCAGCGATTTCGAAAAGGAAGTGAACACCGCCGGGCTGAAAGACAAGATCACTTATCTCAAGCACGGGGATACCTACCAGTTCAAGCCGCGCAAGCCCTGAGCGGCCTCGATCGAGGCCGCTCCGCATCACCGGAGGACGGTGCTTATTCGCCCTTCAGATTGATATCCTTGATCAGCTTGGGCCAGCGCGCGCAATCCGCAGCGATCAGCTTCGCCATCTCGTCCGCTCCGCCGGTATGCGCTTCGATGCCTTGTTGCGCCAGCTTTTCCCTGGTATCCGGCTCGGCCAGAATCTTCCGCACTTCCCCGCCCATCTTTTCGATGACACCTTTCGAGGTGCCGGCCGGCGCCACCAGTCCGATGAAGATCTCGCTCAGATAACCCGGCACAGCCGATTCCGCAATCGTCGGCACGTCCGGAAGATCGGAGCTGCGCTGGGAACCGCCGACCGCGAGCGCGCGCAGCCTTCCGCTCTTGATATACGGGAGTACCGAATTGATCGCGCCGAACAGCACCTGGACCTGGCCGGACAGCAGATCGCTCACCGCCGGCGCCGCTCCCTTGTACGGCACATGCAGCATGTCGACGCCCGCGCGCGCCTTGAACAATTCCGCCGACAGATGCTGCGGCGATCCCAAACCGGCCGAGGCATAGGAGAACGCGCCGGGCTGCGCCTTGGCCTGGGCGATCAGTTCCTTCACGTTCTTCGCCTGCACCGTCGGCGCCACCACCAGCACCACGGGCACCGTGCCGAGCATGGTGATGGGCGCGAAGTCCTTGACCGGATCGAAGCTCATCTTCGAATACATCGCCGGATTGATGCAGAACAGGCTGTTCGCCGCGATCAGGGTGGTATATCCGTCGGCCGGCGAGCGGGCCACAAGCTCGGCGCCGATGTTGCCGCCCGCACCCGGCTTGTTCTCGACCACCACCGGCTGTTTCCATGTCTGCCCGAGCTTCTGGCCGATGATCCGCGCCAGCACGTCATTGCTGCCTCCGGGAGTGAACGGCACGATGATGCGAAGCGGCTTCGATGGAAAGTTTGCCGCGTCCTGCGCGATCGCGTGCATCTGCGCCGCGGAAAACAGCGCGGCGACGGCGAAGGTTTTGGAAATGAGTTGAATGATGCGACGTTGTTTCATGTAGCGGGTCTCCTGTCGATTTTTTTGTGAGAGAGAGAATACTATGGAATGTCGATGAGGATAGCAGGACTTGCGAATGCAAAAAGCCCTGTGCGGATGCGAAATCTCATGGATGCATCCGGCACGTCAATCATTGTGGCGGAGCGGAAAGCTGATATCGGGGCAGCGATAGAAAACAGGCCCCATTGCCGCACCGGAACGCTGCGGCAACGAGCGCAGCTTATGGCCCTGAATTGTCCTCCGGACCGAAGTACCGACGAAATGGTGAGATATACGCGATCACGGCATGATCCAGGACACCGGCCGGCGCGACCCGGCTCAGCTCGACCGGCCAGAATTGCGGGTCATTGAAACTCCAGGTGAAGCTCTTGCTTCCTACGACGAAGGTAACGATGTCGTCACGCAGCACATTCACATGCCGCGTCTCGGGACCGATCGCGATTTCGTACATGGCTGCCGATGGCGGCGCCGCGCTGCCGAGTCGATCAGACGGCACCGTTGTAGAGCACGAGGATAAAAGCGCAGCGAACAGCACAGACCCGGTCGTTGCCGACAAGACGTTTGCCAACTTCATGAAGGCCCCCGATCAAGAAACATTTGTTTTGCGTAGGTGAGCATTGAAAATGCGCATCAAATAGCGCAAAGCCCGCATAGTTGCGGGCAGCATGACCAGCCGGAAACAGCATCGACTAAAGGTTAGGCAGGCCTGACAAAAATCGATTGATTTGGCTCAATGACTAGAAATATTTACCATCTTCATTTCCGTCCACCCATTCGTAATACGCCTGCAAGTCGATCAGGATTTGGCCGTTTTCATCCACGATGAATTGTTCGTCCTGCAGCCACTTGCCTTCCTCGATCTGATGATAAATCGATGGGGTCGCATAGCCGGTGAGCTTGGCAAACCGGTCGAGGCTGACATATCGAAGCTGTATGTGCGTGGCAAGCATGGTATGCCTTTCGCTTCGGTTATGGAGCAATTCGCGCTCCTGATGGACAAGATTGATGGCAAGGCTCAAACTTTATTGCAGTGCAATACAGCTTGATGCATCAATATCGATCGTTGTTTGATATTTGTCAGAAAGTTGGTTACGAGACTTCCGACAGGCATGCGTTGTTGTTTGTATCGGGTGTACGCGAAAAGAATATTGATCAGGACAGCGGAGTGGTATCTATAGTGGAGTGAGAGGATTACCGTATGAGTTGCCCACCGTAAAATCATCGAAGGACGCGCATATGTCTGAGCACATTTACAAGATCATCGAACTCGTTGGGTCATCCACCATGGGGACGGATGATGCAATTCGTAATGCTATTTCGAGAGCGTCTCTGACAATAAAGCACATGGACTGGTTTGAAGTCGTGGAAACACGCGGCCATATCGTGGATGGGAAGGTTGGGCACTTTCAGGTGAAGCTCAAGGTAGGGTTTCGGTTGCTGGAGGAGTGATTCGCCCGGCATCCGCTTTGACTTCTGGGCGGACCGCATCTCCATCACGGCACCTGCGGTGAGGGATCTACCGAATGCGTACGATCGTCCCGTGTCTCTGCTAATTTGCGAAGCTGCAATTGCTCGTTGATGGCATTGACGACATCATCTATTGCATACGGTTTCGCCATTACGCGCACACCGGACAACGATACGCGGTGCTCCGAATAGCCTGTAGCAAGAATCACCGGCACTGCAGGAAACCGAAGGTTGACGACTTCGGCCAGATCGATACCGCTGATTTGGCCTGGCATCACAATATCCGAGAACACCAGATCGAAATGTGATCCCTGATCGAGCAACGCGATTGCCTTCTCGGCGTCGGACGCGGCCACGACATCAAAGCCGGAGTTCTCCAGGGCCCGGCACATGACATCGCGGACATGTGCATCATCCTCGACGAACAAGATGCTGCCTCCGGATGCCCCGGCAAAAATAGCCTTTTGCTCGACCGTCGGCTCAGTAGCCTCTCTCGCGCCCTTTGGCAAATAAAGGGTCGCCTTAGTGCCCTCGTTTAACCTGCTCTGAACAACCAGAGTGCCCCCCGCTTGTCTTGCAAACCCATATGCCTGAGGCAGGCCCATGCCGGAGCCTTTTCCTACACCCTTGGTTGTAAAGAAAGGATCGAACGCCTTTGCAAGTACGTCCGGGCTCATCCCGACGCCTGTATCGGCTACCGAGACGCAGACGTATTCGCCTTTGCTCAACTCATTAACTGGCTCAAGCAATGTTTCATTCCTGACAGTGAGCTTCAATAGTCCGCCTTGGGGCATCGCATCCCTCGCATTAATCGTCAGATTGAGCAGGGCGAGTTCAAACTGCAGCGGGTCCAGCGTTACCGGCCAAATTTCTTCCGCAATATCAATACTAAAGTCGATATCAGGTCTTGCAGCATCTTTAAGTAGCGGGAATATTGCTTTGATTTGCCGGCGCAGATTTACTGTTTCGAAACGCGCATCCTGTATCCTGCCGAATGCCGATAACCGGCCACTCAGTTCCGATGCACGCTGGACGGCACGCTGGCATGACTCCACCATGGATCTGATCTTCGGTTCCGATGCAGATAAGTGCAGCATGTCGAGCGCGATTGTCAGTGTCTGCAAAATGTTATTGAAATCGTGCGAAATACCGGCGGTCAGCCGTCCTAAGGCATCTAATTTCTGAGCCTGAAATAACGCTCTCTGAGATTGTTCTGCTTCAGCAACTGCCTCGGCTATCTGACGTTCCAGTTCTGTTTTGCTGCCCTGGATTTCTGCGCTGGCCCTCATCATCGCTGCATTGACTGCATCCATTTCCACGATGCCCGAGGTCTTGGCAGTAACGGTTTCGCCTCGTCCTAGCTGTTCCGCACCACGGCGCAATGCTTCGATCTGCCTGGCTGTCTGGCGACCGACGATAAGCGCGGCGCTAATGGCCACGCAGAGAAGGAGCAATGAAACGCTGCCAGTCAAGCCGGCAGTTCGGACTGCCGCACCTTGCACCTCGCTCGCAGGGACACTGACGATAAAACTCCAGTCCGAAGCAGGTGCGCGACTGAAGAATGCGACAACGGGCTCGCCGCTCAGGCTATTCCCATCTTCGCGGAACCCTTCCGTCATGGTCTGGATCTGTTGTACGAAGTGTTCCTTAACAGGTTTGCCGACAAATTCATCCGGCTCTTTACTGCGCGCCACGACCACGGCATCTCGATCGACAATGGTGCCTGTCCATGCCGCTGGCAGCTGTTGATCTTTGAATACCGCCTGAAGGTGCCTGGCAAACGAACCGATCTCGATGTAATACAGAATGCGGCCGTTCCGTATGACGGGCATCTCGACAGAAAAGCTATGCTGCTTCCCCAGCGGGGCGAAATAGACGTTCGAAACGACCGTATCTTCGGGATGTTTCTGACGCCGCAGTTCCTGAATGGCAGCCACCACCGGCGGTGATGCTGCATGAAACGGCAAGCGGGTATTCAGGAGCAGTTTCCCTGAAGGTTCGGAAAGGATAATAGTTGTATCGGGCCCCGGAGCAATCCGCTTTGCCTGTTTATAAAAGGTCTCCAAGTCGCCGCCATCGAGTGCAGGCGAGGCAGCCAGCGTTCCCAGGATCGCTTTTCGTTCGGAGATTTCTTTATCCACCACCAAAGCCAAGGCCCGAGTGGTTTCACGCATGTTTTGCCGATACGTTTTCTGCGCCTCGGTATAGACATAGCTAATTCCAAATGCGGCGGCAATAAACGCAGGGACGACAATAGCGAGAATGAGAATAAGTAAGCGGGTACGGATACGCATGATTAATTTCTTTTTTGGCAATAATGCCGGGCGCAAGATTTTTGTGGATGCATATTAGCAAGATAGTAAGCTGCCTATGAATGATTGTGCGCAGCTAAACTTGTCTTTTCTTATTCCGCAAGATAAGGGATGGCTGGTTGCGTCATTAAATGACGCCGGAAAGGCATGGGTGGCGTTCACGCTGCGCCGGTAAGCGCGCGCTGACTATGGCGATTCACCGGTGACATGACCATACTTCAGTCGGTTGTGCGTTCGTCGTCTGGCGCAGAAACTGCCTTAAATGATAGGGGACGGAGCTGGCAAAAAGTCGGATATTTACGTCGACAGCCTATAACCGGGGCATTTCAATGCACGCCGAAAAATCT
>JAQGLQ010000158.1 GCA_028292785.1 Noviherbaspirillum sp.
CACGCCGATCGGGCGCGCGGTCACGAAATTGCCGGAAATGATGCGGATCGCGGAATGTGCCATCGGCGTGTTCGGCAAACCCTGGCTGAACGCCGCTTCGATGTCGAGGCGCAGTTCGCCCGCGGCTTCCTTCGCGCATTCCATCGCCGCCGCGTCGGTGATGCGCAAGCCATTGTGATAGCGCGGCTCGATGCTGCGCAGGGCGAGCTGTTCCACCACTTGCGGGCGCGAGCCATGCACGATCACCACCTTGATGCCAAGCGCGTGCAGCAGCGAGAGGTCGTGCGCCAGCACGGGCAGGGCGCCCGCAATGACTAGCTCGCCGGGGAATGCGACCACGAAGGTCTTGCCCCGGAACGCATGAATGTACGGCGCGACCGAACGCAGCCACTGAACGAATTGAATAGGGTTTTCCATGATGGGCATTATAATTCGCCCCGCTATGTCCGCACCTGAAGAGTCTAAAAAAGCGAAGTCGCCGAACCGGGGCGCTGTGAAGCCGCCGGCTTCCGCGCAGGTTCCCGCGACCGGACGCAATCCGCTGCCGCCCATCGTTTTCCCCGAAGAGCTACCGGTATCCGGCCGACGCGCCGAGATAGCCGCCGCCCTGCGCGCCAACCAGGTTGTCATCGTCAGCGGCGAGACCGGTTCGGGGAAGACCACGCAGCTGCCGAAGATATGCCTGGAACTCGGACGCGGCCAGGCCGGCCTGATCGGCCATACCCAGCCGCGCCGGATCGCTGCGTCTTCCACCGCGAAGCGCATCGCGCAGGAACTGGGTTCTCCGCTCGGCGAGCATGTCGGCTTCAAGGTCCGCTTCACCGATACCCTGTCGAAGGGCGCGTCGGTCAAGCTGATGACCGACGGCATTCTGCTGGCCGAAACGCAGACCGATCCGCTGCTCAGGCAGTACGACACGATCATCATCGACGAAGCGCACGAACGCAGCCTGAACATCGATTTCCTGCTCGGTTACCTGAAGCAGTTGCTGCCGAAGCGGCCCGACCTGAAGGTGATCATCACCTCCGCCACCATCGACGCTGAACGGTTCGCGCGGCATTTCGCGGTCGGCGGCAAGCCGGCTCCGGCGATCGAAGTGTCCGGTCGGCTGTATCCGGTCGAGGTGCGGTACCGCCCCATCGAATCCGCCGGCAAGAGCGACGGCAAGCCCGCGTCCGCCAACCCCGGCCAGAAGGAGCAGCGCGACCTGATGGACGCGGTGGTCGAGGCGGTCGACGAACTCGCGCGCATCGGTTCGGGCGACGTGCTGGTGTTCCTTCCCGGCGAGCGCGAGATCCGCGATGCGGCGGAAGCGCTGCGCAAGCATCATCCGCCGCATGTCGAGATCCTGCCGCTATTCGCGCGCCTGTCGGTGCAGGAACAGGAACGCGTGTTCAAGACCTCGAACGCGCGGCGCATCGTGCTCGCCACCAACGTGGCCGAGACGTCGCTCACCGTGCCGGGCATCCGCTACGTGGTCGATGCCGGCCTGGCGCGCGTCAAGCGTTACAGTTATCGCAACAAGGTCGAACAGCTGCAGATCGAACCGGTGGCGCAATCGGCCGCCAACCAGCGCGCCGGCCGTTGCGGCCGGGTCGCGGCGGGCGTGTGCATACGGCTGTACGATGAACAGGATTATCTGCAGCGGCCGAAGTTCACCGAACCGGAGATTCTTCGCTCCTCGCTGGCGTCGGTCATCCTGCGCATGAAGTCGCTGCGCCTGGCCGATGTCGAAACCTTTCCGTTCATCGAGCCGCCCATGGGCCGCGCCATCGCCGACGGCTACCAGTTGTTGCAGGAACTGGGCGCGGTCGATGACGACAACCGGCTGACCGCGGTCGGCCGGCAGCTGGCGAAACTGCCGCTCGATCCGCGCGTGGGACGCATGGTGCTCGCGGCGCGCGACAATGCGGCGCTGACCGAAGTGCTGATCATCGCGGCGGCGCTGTCGGTGCAGGACCCGCGCGACCGCCCGCTGGAGGCGCAGGCGGCCGCCGACAATGCGCACAAAAAATTCGCCGATGAAAAGTCCGAATTCCAGAGCTATCTCAAGATATGGAACTGGTTCGAAGAGGCGATCGAGCACAAGAAATCGAACAAGCAGCTGATGGACAACTGCCGCGCCAACTTCCTCTCGCAGCTGCGGCTGCGCGAATGGCGTGACGTGCACTCGCAATTGCTGACCACGGTGCGCGAGCAGGGCTGGCGCCTCAACGAAGCGCCGGCGACCTACGAGCAGCTGCACACCGCGCTGCTGACCGGCTTGCTCGGCAACGTCGGCTTCAAGACGGACGACGATCCGCAATACCTCGGTGCGCGCGGCATCAAGTTTCATATCTGGCCGGGATCGACTCTTGCGAAGAAGGCCGGCCGCTGGGTGATGGCGGCCGAGCTGATCGAGACGTCGCGCCTGTATGCGCGTTCCGTCGCCCAGATCCAGCCCGAATGGCTGGAGCGGGTGGGCAGCCATCTGCTCAAGAAATCCTACGGCGATCCGCGCTGGGAAAAGCGCGCCGCGCAGGTGACCGCATCCGAAAGAGCAACGCTCTACGGCCTGGTCGTGTACAGCCAGCGGCGCATCAATTTCGGCAAGATCAATCCGGGCGAAGCGCGCGAGATTTTCATACGCGACGCCCTGGTCGCGGGCGAGTTCGACACGCGCGCCCCGTTCTTCGCGCACAACCAGAAGCTGGTGCGCGAAATCGAAAACCTCGAGCACAAGTCGCGCCGCCTCGATGTGCTGGTCGACGAAGGATTGATCGCGGCCTTCTACGATTCCGTCCTGCCGAAGGAAATCCACGACGGCATCGCGTTCGAGAAATGGCACAAGGACGCCACCGCGAAGGATCCGAAGCTGCTGCATCTGAATCGCGACGACCTGATGCGCCACGAGGCGGCTGGCGTCACCACCGATCTCTTCCCAAAGACGATGACGGTGGCCGGCGTGGCGATGAGCCTGAGCTATCACTTCGAACCCGTCAGTCCGCGCGACGGCGTGACGATGACCGTGCCGCTCTAAGCATTGAATCAGGTATCGGCCGAGCGCTCGGAATGGCTGGTGCCGGGCATGCTCAAGGAAAAGGTGCAGCTGCTGCTCAAGTCGCTGCCGCAGAAGCTGCGCCGCCACTGTGTGCCGCTGCCCGACTACGCGGCGGGGTTTTGCGATCGCGCGCAATTCGGCAAGGGCAGCCTGATCGACGCGGTCATCGCCGACATTCGCGAGCAGACCGCCGTGGCCGTCAGGACCAGCGATTTCAAGCTCGAGACCTTGCCGGCGCATCACTTCATGAATTTCAAGATCATCGACGAGCACGGCCGGCAGCTCGAGATGGGCCGCAACCTGGCGGGCTTGCAGGGAGAGTTCGGCGGGCAGGCGCGCGAAAGTTTTCAGCGGCTGGCGGAAAGCACTGCCGTGGTCGCCGTCGAGTCCGCGGCGGACGATGATGCGCCCGCGGCAGGCGCGAGGCAGCCGGCAACGGCCAACGCCTCCGCGAAAGCCGGCCAGGTCGGCGAGCACCAGAAACTGGTCACATGGTCTTTCGGCGAATTGCCGGAACTGCTCGAAATCCAGCAGGGCAAGCAGACGCTGATCGGTTTTCCCGCGCTGGTGGACAAGGCCACGCATTGCGACATCGAAGTATTCGACGACCCGGCCGAAGCGGTACGCATCCACCGGCTCGGCCTGCGCCGCCTGTTCTCGCTGCAGCGGAAGGAACAGCTCAAGTATCTCGAAAAGAACA
>JAQGLQ010000164.1 GCA_028292785.1 Noviherbaspirillum sp.
CGATTGCCGTCGACAAAGCCGCCGGGGCAAGCTCGATCGATTCCCGTGATGCGCTGATCACCACCGAGAACAAGCCTGCGTGGGCCGTGTCGAGATGACCACGATCGAATACGAATTGTCCCCGGTCGACCGATGTCGCATCGTCGATCAATGCATGGAAAGGCCGTGCAAGCCTGAGCGAGGGATCGTACTGGAGATAGCAGATCGTGATCGGTTCATACTCGAATTGCGGGATGTCAAGCACATCGCCACCATCATCTAGCAGGTTGGCTGCCTGCCATGGCTGTGTAGCAATGATGATGCCGTCGAATTCTTCCCGCAGTCCCGCGGATGCGGGCCCGGCCCCAGCTTCAATATGCCAGCGGCCACCTTCGAAACGAATTTTCCTGACATGGGTACCGCACCGGATCGTTCCGCCACGCTGCTCGACATAATCCGCTGCGCGCTGGGGTAGCAGGGTCGTCAGGTCTTCCCGCGGGATCAGCATGTCGGACGCATTGCCGCGCGCGGCCACGCTGTCGCGCAACACATTGAGAAATACTTTTGCCGATGCCCGTTCGGGCGGCGTGTTCAAGGCTGCGATGCATAGCGGGCGCCACATGAGCCTGATCAGCCGGTCCGGCTGGTCGAAGCGGTCAAGCAGTTCCGTGACGGTGCAGTCGGCATTGAGCCTCCACCCCATCCATCGCGCCGAAGTGAAGAAACGCGCAAGCGCTTGCCTGTCGCCTCTGCGAAAACCGCGCGCAAACAGAGCGCCGAGCAACATGTGAAACGGAGCGGGCAGGTGAGGCGCAATGAAGTCAATGCCGCCGCTACCCTCCGGATAACGCATCTGCAGCGGCAGCCTGAGCAGCGCATCCTCTTCGGCGATGCCGATCCGCTCCATCAGCCGCAGTATCTCGGTGTACGCGCCGAGAAGGATGTGCTGGCCGTTGTCCAGCTTTTTCCCGTTGACAGGTACGCAACGGGCGCGGCCGCCGAGCGTTCGCGCCGCCTCGAACAAGGTCACGCGCGCCCCCGCCGTTGCGAGCTCCGCCGCCGCGGCGCAACCGGCCCAGCCGCCGCCTACCACGGCGAACTTCCCGCCGCTTATAGCCACGTCTGCACCCCTTCGCATGGGCTGCGGCAGGCGAGCTTATCCTCGCACATAGGTCTTCCATGCAAGCCAGAGCTTGCGAATCGGCGTAAGGGAAATTTTCTGGTTCAGCACATGGAATCCGTCGCGCTTGATCTCGTGCAGGAGCGCGCGATAAATGGCAGCCATGATCAGGCCGGGGCGCTGGGCGCGACGATCGGCAACGGGCAATAGGGCGAAAGCCTCGTCATAGGTGGCTTGGGCGCGTGCCGACTGGAAGTGCATCAGCTTTTCGAAATTATCGCTGTGCCGCGTATTGAGAATGTCCGCGGCCGTGACGCCGAACTGCTGCAGCTCATTCACCGGCAGATAGATGCGTCCCTTGCGGGCATCCTCGCCCACGTCGCGAATGATATTGGTAAGCTGGAGAGCCAGGCCAAGTTTCTCGGCATACAGCAGGGTTTCCGGACTGGAGGTCCCGAAAATCTTCGCCGATAAAATCCCGACCGCGCTCGCGACATGCCAGCAATAGCGCTTCAAGCCGGCGAAATCGAGATAGCGGGTCTGATCCAGATCCATTTCCATCCCGTCGATGATGGCGATCAAATGCTCACTTTCGATCGCATAGGCGGCCAGGTGGGGCTGAAGCGCCTGCGTCACCGGATGCGTCGGCTTCCCGGCGACCATCTCCGCGATTTCCTTGCGCCACCACGCGAGCTTGATGCGTGCGACGGATGGATCGGTAGCTTCGTCCACAGTGTCGTCGACCTCGCGGCAAAAGGCATACAGTGCGGTAATGGCGCGGCGGCGTTCCTGCGGCAAGAAGAGGAAGCTGTAATAAAAGCTGGAGCCGCTTTGTACGGCTTTTTGTTGACAGTATTCGTCGGGCGACATAGGGGAGATTGATCTTGGCCAGTTGCAAGCCGCTATGCTAGCCGACTTGCATCCTTCGAGACAAACTGATTTTCATGCGGCTCGCGCGCCAGCCCATGCGTATCCAGTCCGCTGGCTCAAGCCGCGGACGGCGGCGGAATACGTCATAGTCGACCGCTTCGATGCGCTCGAGGATACGCAAACCGCCTTGCACGATCAGTCTCAACTCCCACCCGATCCGACCGGGGAGACGCAGCGCCAGCGGTGCCCCGGCTTCCATCAGCGCGCGTGCGCGATCGACCTCGAACGCCATCAGCGCCCGCCATGCATCATCCGCTTTTGCCGCATCGATCTGCGTGACCGTGACGCCAAAGCGGTCAAGGTCTTCCCGAGGAAGATAAACCCGTCCTTTTTCCCAGTCGATAGCCACGTCCTGCCAGAAATTGATCAGCTGCAGCGCCGAGCAGATCGCATCGGAGTCGCGCAGGTTCTCTTCGTTAGCCGCGCCATAAAGATGAAGCATCAAGGTTCCGATGGGGTTTGCCGAGCGCCGGCAATAGTCCGTCAATTCTGCAAAAGTTTTGTAGCGCATCGTTACGACATCCTGCCTGAATGCCGATAACAAGTCGCGAAACGGCTCCACCGGTAGCGAAAAGCGCTGCCTTACATCGTGAAGCGCGAGAAACATGGGCGAACAAGCGGCGCGCTCATCGGTGCTCGCGTTCAGCTCGGCTTCATACCGGCCCAAAGCGGCAAGTCTTGCCTCCGGGCTGGCATCTCCTTCATCGGCAATGTCGTCTGCCGAGCGCGCAAATGCATAAATCGCCTCGACTGCCGGACGTAGCCGAGCTGGCAAAAGCAATGAGGCAACAGGAAAATTCTCGTAGTGATCTACTGGCAGTTTGGGGAGACCCTAAAGTTATAGCCCTGGCACCTATACTTACCCAAGAGTCATTAATTACCTTGCGCAACGCAACGTGGGGACATTCCCTTTCGCCGCCTTGTTCGCAGGCTCGCATAGTAAAGGAACTAGAGCCTCCGTGAAACATGAACTTCCTGTGCGTCCGCCGCGATCCCATTACAAGGGCACGGCCATCGTCATGGCCGCGGTCTTCGTCGCGGCAAGGTGGGGATGCGTACC
>JAQGLQ010000323.1 GCA_028292785.1 Noviherbaspirillum sp.
GACATCGATTATCCATACCATTTCCTGCGTCGCCCAGGAGCGCCAGAGAATGCCACCATATCCAGGTACCTGCGACGCCTTGATCGATGCGGATGCCACGCTTTGCGTCCGAAATTCATGGATCAGGCCGGCCGCATCAAGCGCGTGATTGTGCCAGGTATGGGTTTGATGCAAGGTCCTGCCGTGCTTGTCCATGCTCCAGAAGGCACCGTAATCCCACCCCAGCGTTTCGCAAATGGCGCGAATGACGTTCGGCATCGTGACCGAGGGATCGTTCGCTTCGATCAGCAGCCCGATCACCGCATGTTCCATCGCGACCCGCTGTTCCGCATGCTTGCGTTCCGTGACGTCCTTGCCGACGCCTCTGTATCCCGTGAACCTGCCTTCGGCATCGAACACCGGGACGCCGCTGACACTGGTGAAACCGATGTTGCCTTTTGCGTCGCGGCGCTTGAGCACCAGATCGCGGAATACCTGGTGCGCATGCAGCATCGCCCTGTGTTCAGCCCATTGCTCCTCCGTTACATCGAGAAAGGGCAACTCCCAACGGGTCTTGCCGATATCGTCTCTGATCGGATACCGTTCTTCGGTCACGGCTCTGCGCTTGATGACGGTGAACCGGAAATCGCGATCCTGTTCCCAGTACCAGTCGGACGAAAACTCGTAAAACACATTGATTCTGGCATCCTGTTCGGACAGCTGAGCTTCGCGCTCGCGCAGCTGGGTTTCAAGCTCGCGCAACTGCGCTTCGATCCAGCCGGGTCGAGTGTCTTGCTCATTGGACATCAATAGCGCGTTTTCAGATTGCATAAGGACGATCCGCCGAAATGGTTTTAGGGTATTGGCGGTCCGATTATGTAACTAAAAGTTACCTGAATGCAAAACTTTTATTGCTGCAATACACTATTTTGGTGCATAACAAACACATTCTGGTGCAGATTCGGCGGCAGCAGTCGCCGTACGCTCTATTTCATCCGACGCTGACTTGGGCGGGGGCGTACTGGATGCGGGTTTTGCGCGGGTTGGATAAGGTGAATGCCAGCGTCAGGGGGCCGACGCGTCCGATCAGCATCAGGGCGATGACGACGCCCTGGCCCGCCGCGGTCAGGTTCGGGGTGATGCCCCGGGATAGTCCCACCGTGCCGAATGCCGACACGCCTTCGAATGACAGGTCGAGGAAAGCCTTCCCGTCCGTCACCGTCAACAGGAACACGCCGGTCACGACGCAGAATAGCGAGATGACCGTGATCGCCAGCGCTTTGCGCACGGTGTCCAGCTGTATGCTGCGGCCGAATACCACCGGATGGTCTTCCTGCCGCAGCAGGGCTCGCGTGGCAAGCAGCATGACCAGGAATGTGCTGAGCTTGATGCCGCCCGCGGTAGACCCGCTGCCGCCGCCGATGAACATCAGGCCCATGATGAAAAAGACGCTGGAGGGCAACATGGCGGCCATGTCTATCGTGTTGAAGCCGACCGAACGCGGCGTCACGCCCTGAAACCAGGCCGCCCACAGCTTGCCATCCCACGAGAGCGGGCCGAGCGTCTTCGGATTGCCATACTCGAGGACGAGCAGCACCAGCATGGCGATCACGTTGATCGCCAGGGTGCCGACCAGCATCAGCTTGGTGTGCAGCGCGTACTTGCGGAAGCGCTTCTTCTCGATGATGTCGGCCACGACGACGAAGCCGATGCCGCCCGAGATGAAAAGGAAGCAGATCACCAGGTTGAGCAGCGGATGCGCCACATGATCCGTCAGGCTGTTCGCCGCCAGACCCATGCCGGCATTGTTGAATGCCGACACCGCATGGAAGAAGCTCACGAACAGGCCGCGCGACCAACCCATTTGCGGAATCCAGTGCAATGCCAGCAGCGCCGTGCCCGCCAGCTCCATGAAAACGGTAAATCCCAGGGCCCAGCGCAGAATGCGCCGCAGATCGCCCGGGCCGGATTGATTGAGCGTCTCGCGCAGCGCGGCGCGATGGCTCAACGCGAGCTGGCCCCGGTTCAGGTGAATGAAAAATACGCCGAACGTCATCAAGCCAAGGCCGCCCGCCTGGATCAGAAACAAAATCACCCAGTGTCCGAACAGGGTGAAATGGGTACCGGTGTCGACCACCGTCAGGCCGGTGACGGTCGACGCCGAGACGGCGGTAAACAGCGCCTGCAACCAGGAAGTCGGCCGGCTGCTCGCGGCCGGGATCTTGAGCAGCAGCGTGCCGAGCAGCGACAGGCCGACGAAGGACAACGCCAGCGCTTGCGGAGGCGTCAGCCTGAGCAATCCTCTTTCGGCTTTCTGCAGCAAATGGGCAGGAACGGCAACCTGCCTCATAGATATCTGGCGACCTTGCGCAAATCGGCGAGGTATCCCAACAGGACCATCCTGTCATTCACCTGAAACCGATATGTCGTGGGCGCCGGCGCCATGACTTCGCTGCCATGCTTGATGAGCAGGCATTTCACCTGGTGTTCGGCGAGATGAAGCGCGTCGAGGGTATTCCCGGCAAGCCGTTCGGAGGCGCGGATCTCCACCGTGAACTGGTCGTCGCCGAGGCTGATGTAATCCAGGACTTCCGGATACATCATGGTCTGCGCCAGACGCATTCCCATTTCGTATTCCGGATGAATGATATGGTCGGCGCCGAGCTTTTCCAGGATCAGGTGATGGTTGTGGTTGAGCGCCTCGGCCCAGACGCGCGGCTTGGACATCCCCTTGACGATCAAGGTCGCCAGGAGATTGGCTTCGATGTCTTCGCCGATTGAAATGACGACCCCGTCGCATTCATGCACGCCCAGTTCGCGCAAGACCTGTTCGTCGCGCGCGTCGGCGACGACCGCCTGCGTGATGTGGTCCGAGATCTGGTGCACTGCTTCGGGATTGAGATCGACGCCGATCACATCATTGCCGGACCGGGCCAGTTCGCGGGCCACCGTCGCCCCGAAGATGCCCAGTCCGATCACGGTAAACGTGCGCTTCATGCCAGATTCCTGTTCTGAATTTCCATATCCGTCATGCGGATATCCGGGGGCTGTCCGATGCCGCCGCCTCTTCCAGCGTCACCACTTCTCCGCCACGCAGCCACCAGAACAGCAAAGCCATCATGAAGGGACCGATGAATAGCCCGAGCACGCCGATAGTGGAAACGCCGCCGAGCAGGCCGAACAGCACTGCCAGGAACGGGAGATTGACGCGGTGGCCGATGAGCTTGGGGCGTATGAACTTGTCCACCAAAAAAAGTTCGAAAGCGCCCCAGCAAAACAAACCCAATGCCGCGCTCGCATGCCCCTGTCCCAGCAACAACAGCGAGACCAGGGTGAACGACAATGGCGCGCCTCCCGGAATGAGCGCCATGTACCCGGTTATCACGCCCAGCAGCGCCGGGGCGGGCGCGCCGGCGATCGCATAGGCGATTCCCAGCACGATCCCCTCGAGAATCGCGATGGAACACAGCCCGAGCGCGGTACCTCGCACCGAGAGCGGAAACAGGCGGCGCAGGACCGGGTAGTACCTCGGTATCAGACGTTCGCCGGCGCGGTCCACGGTATGCACCACGGCAGGTCCGTGAATGTACAGCACAAACAGCGTCAGCAAGGTGAGGAACAGGTACAGCGCATTGGCCAGCAAGGTCGGTCCGAGCGTGCGAACCGTGCTGGTAAGGTGAGGAACCAGGTCTCCCGCCGTGGTCCGGATAAGGGTATGGAGGCCGCCCTGCGCCGTCAGGTGTTCGTCCCACCAGGTCACCGCCGACTTGGCGACCAGGGGCAAGCGGTATAGCCATTCCGGCGGCGGAACACCGGTTTGATTGAGCTTGGCCAGCAATCGCTCCACCGTGGACAGTTCGCTGCTCAGCGTATTGAACAGCAGGATCGAGGGCCCGGCGAAGCTGATCACCAGAATGGCCAGCAGCACGCTTGCGCTCGCCATCGCGGACCATCCGCGGCGCAGCAGCCGTTCATGTACCGGCCATGTGATGACGGCCAGCAAACCGGCCCAGGCGAGAGAACTCAGGAAATGGGTTAGCAGCATTGCAAGCGCTGCGATGAACAGGATCGGAACAACAATAGGAACGTAAGGCATATCCTGATATTTTCGAAAATGTATGTGAACGTCGCGTGGTTTATGCCGTAATGAGACAGTAGTCTATCGACTTATCGAGCGACGCATCAATCGCGGTTCTCAAGCTGCCGACAGAGATGGTCCATTGCGGGAATGGCATCGGCCATCGGTCGTCTACAGGCCGCTTTCAGTTTGATCGGCTTTCAGCCGTGATGGAGATTGGACTTCCGTGCGGATTGAATCGGGCTGACCGGAGGATATCAGCCCTTGTAACGCTGCGTGCACATACAGCCGGAAAATTTTTGACTTTCGTCAGTAATATCCTGCAGGTACTTCGGATTTTTATTCTGATCGCGCTCGTCGCGGATGCCGGCGCATCCGGTCAATGATGATTCCAGAATTTGCCGATGCGTCCGAGGAGAAACAATATCCCGCCCAGGGAGAGCAATGTCGGCGGAAGCGTTGCGCTATGGGTCAGACAGGACAGCAGCAGGCCCGTGAGCGCGATCGC
>JAQGLQ010000236.1 GCA_028292785.1 Noviherbaspirillum sp.
GCGTGCAGATCGTAGAGGCGGTCGAGCCTATGGTTGAGCGATCGCGCCCGCCCCGCCACTTCGGTCCTGCCGGTGACCTCGGCGCGCCTGACGCCAAAGCCGCCTTTCACTACCGTCCTCGAAAAAATCTCCAGGCGCCGCAGGTCGCGGGTCAGTGCCAGAGCGAGGCGTGAACCGATCACGAACACCGCTCCCGCCAGCGCCAGCGCGATCACGAAGATCGTCGCATATTGGGGCGCAAGATCCCCGGGCGAAGCGGCGCGCACCGTTTCATCCAGGCGCAATCCAAGATGCCGGAAGATTGTCGGAACCTCGATCGGTACCACCACAGTGTAGGCATCGGCCGGCATGGGCGCCGCCCCGCTTCCGCTCCAGCCAAGCTCGGCCGAGGGCACCGGCATGACCTCCTTGAGATCGACCTTGTACAGCAGCGCGCCTTCGGGCGTTTGCGTGCGGTTGTACCCCATCGGCTCCAGCGCCACCAGTTCCGGCCCGTTGCGGCCCGCGAATATGGCCGCGTTCCGCTTGCCGGCCTGAAGCTGCCGCCTGAACCAATCGATCTGGCTTTCGGTGAAATCGGCACTGCCATTGCTGGCGATTTCCTCGCCCTCGAAGTCGGTGAAGAGAATCTGTACCGGCACGCCGCTGACCTGCTTGATGCTGTTGAGGTAGGGGCTGAGATAGGTTTCCCTGCCGGCGCTGTCGACCAGTCCGGTCGCAAGTATGCTGCTGCCCGCTACCTCGGACAGCCGCGACGCGATCCCATGCAGGACGCGGCTCGCCGCCGCCGCGTGAAATTCCGCTTCCTTCTGGTTCAACACATTGACCGCCGATGCATGCTGCTGCCGCACCAGCCACCAAGACGATACAGTGATCAGGAGCAGCGCCGCGGTCGCGAGCGCCGCGGCGGCGAAAGCGAAGCGCCGCGTCAGGCTCGCGGCATGTGGCCTGAATATCGTCATCCGCTATTTGCGTGCGGGGACCAGAACGCCGTCTTCGCGGTAACGCGCCATGAAAAGTTCATCGGGTCCGAGCGCCTCATGCCGTACAGGTGTAAAAGGCGGACTATACCGCTTGATCAGTCCTTTGTGCTCACGAATTTTTTCAAGGGCGTCGCGCACCCTGGAGCGGTCGGTGCTGCCGGCCATGTCGATAGCGCGCGCGAGGATATGCATCATGTCGTAGGCGTGCGCCACGCCGACCGGTGCCTTGATGTCGTCGATCTTCTGTATGCCTGCGGTGAGCTTCGCGGCGCGCATGAAGCGGTCCAGGGCGTTCTTCTCCGCGTTGAAAAAGCTGAAAGTCTGGATCACCGAGAGATCGACCTCTCGCAACGCGGGGCCGGCCTGCTTGGCGAATTCTCCACCGGTAATGCCCCAATGGCTGAGGATCGGGATGCGGCGCGCGGGCGGCAACGCAGCGACTTCGCGCACCAGCACCGCCGCCTCGTCATCATTGGCGACAAGAACGATGGCCCGGGCGCCGGAATTGAGCAGCCGCTTGTATTGCTCGACCAGCGACTTTTCGGTCCAGTTGTACCATGCGACGCGCGCGATTTTTGGTTGACCTGCAGCGGCGACATATTTTTCGGCGGCGACCAGGTTGCTGCGTCCCCAGGAGGTATTGGTCAGCAGCAGGCCGACATCGCGGAAGCCGCGTTCGGCGGCGGTCTGCAGCATCTTCGGCATGGCCAGGCTGTCACGCAGCGACAGCCTGAAGATATAGTTCGGCTGCATGCCGTTGTCGACGATCGCATCGGCCGAGGACCATACGGCCATGAACAGCAGCCGGGTTTCTTTCAGCTTGGGCAATTGCTCGATGATGACCGGGCTGAAGCGTCCGCCGAACACCGCGACCAGATTCGGCATGCGCGCGAATTCCTCGATGTTGCGGATGCCGCGCGCCGGAATCGAACGATGGTCCTTGATGACCAGTTCGAGCGGCCGCCCGCCGAGCACGCCGCCGGCGTCGTTGATTTCCCTGATCGCCGTGCGCAGACCCAGTTCCACCGCCTGCGCGGAAGTGCTGTCCTGCAGGCCGAATTCGCCGTCGATGCCGATCAGTACCGGCTGCCTGTCCTGCGTGCGCGCCGATGGCGCGAATGCGAGGGTGAGACCGGCGGCCAATGCCAGGCATGCAAGCCGCCTGCCGCGGCTGCGCAGTGAATCCGGTTTCATAAGTGCGGCCACGGCAAGGTCACGCTGTCCCAGAATTCGCACTTCGCATCAAACGGTCCGGATTTCATGTTCGCTGTCGCTCCGATTTCGAGATAGGCATCGTTGGCGGGTGTATAAGCGGTCCACGCCGTGCCGCCCGGCTGGCGGTCCAGCCGGCCATGTTTCGCAAGCGCGCTCCACTGACCGGCAAGCAGTCGCTGCACTGCCAGATCCGCCGCGTTCGGACGGTATTGTCCCTGCCACGGAAAGAAGAACACATGCTCGATGGTATGGACAGCGCCGAGCGCTTTTTGTTGCGGATCGTTATCGAGCGTGTGCGAGAAAAGATAGCGGTAGACCGGCTGCTTTTGGGCCGCCTGCAGGCTGCGCGCCACTCTCCTGCTCTGGCAGGTGAACAGCGCATCGGTCGTCATCCTGACGAATGCTTCGCGCGGCGTGGCGTAGGCGCTCAGCGGATAGGCGGCGCGCACGCGGTCACGCGCCGCGCCGCCGAACACTTTCTCGATCGCGCCGTCATAGCTCGCGGCATCGGTTATCGGGCCGACCGCATTCACGAACTGCGTCGTTTCCCCGGTCGAGTTGCCGACGATGACGGGCATGGCCGCATGCTCGCCGCGCCCGATGCGCGCGAGCGGCTGTGCGGGGAATACATGGCCGTCGACATTCGGGCCATAGACGCGCGGCAGCACGCCGAAGGTTCCGGGCACTGCCTGAACGATTTCCCGCGTGCTCATACCGCGCAGGCAGGCCGCCGTGTCGGCGGGATTCGCATGCTTGTCGCAGCCGAGCGCCCGCGCGACGCGTTGCCCGGTTCCCTGCTCGGCGTCAGCGAGCGTTTGCGTTTCGCAGCCGGTCGGCACGCTGCTTTGCATCGCCGCGCCATGGAACAAGCCGCGCGCCTGGGGCGCCGTCATCAGCGCGCAAATGTTTGCGCCCCCGGCCGAGGTCCCGAACAGGAAGATCCGCTTGGGATCGCCGCCGAAAGCGGCAATGTTGTCGCGCAGCCAGCGCAGCATGGCGATCTGGTCGAGACTGCTGTAATTGCCCGAGATTTTCTCCGGACGCTCGGCGCTCAGCGCGGAATGGGCAAGGAAGCCCAGCGCGCCAAGACGCGCATTGAAACTGAC
>JAQGLQ010000251.1 GCA_028292785.1 Noviherbaspirillum sp.
GAAGTCAGGCCGGCCTTGCGGCCGTGGATTTCAAAGGCCTTCACGCCGAGCAGCGATTCGATTTTCTGTACTGCGTAGGTCACCGAGGACTGGCTCTTGTGCAAGACCCCGGCCGCCTGGGCATAGCCGCCGGTATCGACCACCGCGAGGAAAGTGCGCCATTGCTCCAGCGTAATGGTTTGGATACTGGGTGACGTTACGTTCATTATCGTTTCAATAGATAGATAGGTCCGAAATATTCTACTTTTTTATCTGTTAATTAAATAGTTTAATACAGTTACCCACAAATTGGAGGAAGAACTCATGAAAAACCTGCTTCAAATCAACGCCAGCATTTTTGGAGAAAACGGCCAGTCCCGTCGCCTCGCCGACCAGTTCGTCACCGGTTGGCGCGCCGCCAATCACGGTGCCACCGTGACAGTGCGCGACGTGACCGGCGAACCGGTGCCGCATCTGACCGGGGAACGCTTTTCGGCATTGATCGGCAAGCCGGAAGAGCGCGACGCGCAGCAGCAGGCGGTGGTCGATTATTCCGACGCGCTGATCGAAGAACTCAAGCGCGCCGATGTCATCTTGCTCGGCCTGCCGATGTACAACTTCGGCATACCGTCGACGCTGAAGGCCTATTTCGACCATGTCGCGCGCGCCGGGGTCACTTTCCGCTATACCGAAAACGGTCCGATCGGCCTGCTGACCGGCAAGAAGGTGTACGTATTCGCCGCGCGCGGCGGGATTTACCAGGGTACCCAAGGCGATATCCCGACCGCCTATGTGCGCCAGATTCTCGGCTTCATCGGCCTGACCGACGTGGAGTTTGTCTATGCCGAAGGCCTGGCGATGGGCGAGGAAAGCAAGCAGGCCGGCGTGGCCAAAGCGGAAGCCGCTACCGGGCAACTGATCGCCGACCTGCGGGCAGCGGCCTAAACGGCTACCATGGCCGTCAACGTCTAATACACTGACACTGCGCATCGAGGAATCATGATGGAAATCGCAACCGCCACCCGCACCTTGCAGCGCGTCATCGACGCGGTGGAAACGTCCGACGGCGCCGGCGTGAAGCTGCGCCGCAGTCTCGGACGCGGCCAGGGAATGCGGCTCGATCCCTTCCTGATGCTCGATGAATTCTCGTCCGACAATCCCGGCGACTATATCGCCGGGTTCCCGGCGCATCCGCATCGCGGCTTCGAAACGGTGACCTACATGCTCGATGGCCACATGCGGCATGAAGATCATCTCGGCAATGTCGGCGAACTGAGGGCGGGCGGCGTTCAGTGGATGACGGCGGGACGCGGCATCGTGCATTCCGAGATGCCGCAGCAGGAGCAGGGCCGCATGCGCGGTTTTCAGCTGTGGATCAATCTGCCGGCCAGCGAAAAGATGAAGCCGGCCAGCTACCGCGATATCCAGCCGGACGCCATTCCTTCGGTGGTACTGGATGGCGGCGTGCGTGTGAAGGTGATCGCCGGAGCGCTGGAAGCCCATGGCGCGAAAGTCGAGGGGCCGATCCAGGGCCTGAGCACCGAGCCGCTGTATCTCGATGTCGAGCTGCCGGCGGGCGGCGATTTTTTGCATCCCGTGAAGCGCGGCCATCACGCCTTCGCGTATGTATTCGAAGGAGACCTCCGGGTCGGTGGCAGCGAGGCCGCTCCGCGCGCGCTCAAGACCCGCAGTGCCGGCCTGCTGTCCGACGGCGACCGGGTCGAATTGAGGGCCGGCGCCCGCGGCGCGCGTTTTCTGCTGCTGGCGGGCCGTCCCCTGGGCGAACCGGTGGCGCAATACGGTCCCTTCGTCATGAATACCGTCGAGGAAATCCAGCAGGCCATCATGGATTACCAGAGCGGCAGGTTTACCGAACCCGCATGAGGCGCAAGGGCGGACTGCGTTCCGCCCGGCTCCTTTCATGCGGCCGATCGCACGGCACGGCTTTCGTAGCAGATGGAGCAGATCAACATGGACACACCCGCACTCGCGATCCTCAAGCCCCATGTCAAGGATCTCGGCGGTTTCACCGTCAAGCGTCTTTTGCCCGGCTATCCGCACAAGATGGTCGGCCCCTTCATTTTCTTCGACCATATCGGTCCCGCCGAATTCGCGCCGGGCGCTGCCGGAATCGCGGTGCGACCGCATCCGCATATCGGCCTGGCGACGGTCACCTATCTGTTCGATGGCACAATCCTGCACCGGGACTCGCTCGGCTCGGTGCAGCCCATCCATCCCGGCGACGTCAACTGGATGACCGCCGGCCGAGGCATCGTCCATTCGGAGCGCACGCCGGAAGAGGTGCGCAAGACCGGCGGTACGCTGCACGGGATACAGACCTGGGTCGCGCTGCCGAAAGCGCAGGAGAATGCCCCGCCTTCCTTTGAACACCATCCGGCCGTGACGCTGCCGGTGATCTCCAGGCCCGGCGTCAGTCTGCGCCTGATCGCCGGTTCCGCGTTCGGCCAGACTTCCCCCGCGGCGTCCGCCTCGGAATTGTTTTATGCGGCGGCCGAAATGCAGGCCGGGGCGCGTTTTTCCATGCCCGCCGAACACGAGGAGCGGGCGGTATATGTGATCGAAGGCGCCATCACCATCGACGGCGAATCCTGCGCGCCGCAACAGATGTTCGTGCTGCCGGCCGGCAGGGAAATTACAATAGAGGCTGAGAATGATTCGAGGCTGATGCTTCTTGGCGGAAAAGCCATGGATGGCGACCGCTTCATCTGGTGGAATTTCGTCGCCAGCAGCCGGGAGGCCATCGAGGAAGCCAAGCAGCGCTGGCGCGAGCAGCGCTTCGGCGCGGTGCCCCAGGAAACCGAATGGATTCCCCTGCCGGACGAGCCCAAGCCCGCCGAATCATTCAGCTGAATGCGAATGCGCCTGTAACCCCTGATACCTGGAATTGAAAATGAATCAACAAGGAGCCGGAACACCGGTACCCGGCACTGATCCCGTCATCGAGCATGTCGCCAGCTCGCTGCTGCCCACCTCGCACGGCGAGTTCCGCATGCATGTGTATCGCTGCCCCGAGGAATCGATCGAGCATGTCGCGCTGGTCAAGGGCGAACTGCGCGATCAGGAGCGCGTCCTGGTGCGCGTGCATTCGGAGTGCCTGACCGGCGACGTGTTCGGTTCGGCGCGCTGCGACTGCGGCGCCCAGCTCGATGCCGCGATGACCCGCGTCAACGCGGACGGCGTCGGCGCGGTGGTGTACCTGCGCGGACAGGAAGGCCGCGGCATCGGACTCGGAAACAAGATTCTTGCCTATCAGTTGCAGGACCAGGGCCGCGACACGGTCGAGGCCAATCTCGATCTGGGGCTGCCGGTCGACACCCGCACCTATCAAGTGGCGGCGCGCATTCTGGCGCATCTCGGCGTGCGCAGCATCCGCCTGATGACCAACAATCCCGGCAAGATGGAAAAGCTGGCGCAGCACGGACTTGAGATCGTGGAGCGGGTGCCGGTAGTCACGCGCCGCACTCCGCACAACATGGCGTATCTGCGCACCAAGCAGCAGAAGCTCGGGCACATGCTCGACTTCGATTGAAATCTATTCTAGACCAGCCCGAACCAGCCCAGCAACGCCCCCGCCCCCAGCAACCACAGCAGATGCATCCTGGTGCGCCACACCACCATCGCGGTGGCAAGCGACACCAGCCATAGGCCCCAGTCCCTGCGCGGATCGTTGTTGGCGCTGGCCAGGATCCAACCCGTTGCGATCAGCAGGCCGATCACCAGTGGCGCCATTCCCTGTTTGAATGCACGCACCGCGCGCAGGTCGCGATTGCGGTGGCCCCAGCGCGCCGCCATGTAGGTGAGGGTGGTACTCGGCAGCAGGATGCCGATCATGGTGAGCATCACTCCCAGCAGGCCGGTGGCCATCCCTCCCGCGTTCAGCCCGACGTTCCAGCCCATGAGCGCCACGAACAGGATGTTCGGGCCGGGGGCCGCCTGGGCGATCGCGATCGAATCATTGAATTGCGCGTCGGTCAGCCAGCGCTGCTGGCCCACCAGATAGCGATGCATTTCCGAAGCCGTGGTGATCGCGCCGCCGACCGACAGCAGCGACAGCATCAGGTATTTCAGAAATAGCATGAGCCAGTCATGCCATTGCATCGAAACGTGGAGGGCATGATTCATGGCTTGAGCTTGCGATAGGTCTGCACGCAGGAAAGGCAGCCGAGGCCCACCAGCACATACACGAGCTGAATGCGCAGCAGCGCGATCGCGACGAAGGCGATGGCCGTCAGGCCAAGACTGAGCGGCAGCCCAAGCGGATGTTTTTTCAGCGAGCCGAGCAGCTTGAAGCCGGTCGCGGCGATCAGGCCGGACACGATCGCACCCATCCCGCGCAAGGCCCCGGCCACGCCGGGGTGTCCCGCAAACTGCGAATAAAGCACGGCCAGCAGCAGCACCACGATCAGCGGAAAGACAATGAGCCCGGCCACCGCCGTCAGTGCGCCGGGAAGCCCGAATGCGCGACCGCCGATCATCACGCAGATGTTCACCACGTTTGGACCGGGCATGATCTGGGCGACGGCCCAGTCCTCAATGAATTCTTCCTGCGTGATCCAGCGCTTCCGTTCCACCAGTTCGCGCTGCACGATGGCGAGCACGCCGCCGAAGCCTTGCAGAGCAAGAAAGGTGAAGGAGAAGAAGAGATCGGAGAGAGACTTCGGTTGCGCGCGCGCGGCGGGTGATGCGTTTTCCATTAAGCAATTATCCGTTTGCGAGAGGCGTGCGTCAATTATTTGACCGCGATGGCGCATCCCGGGCGACCGGCATTCAATAGTATGACTCGGCGAAACGAATGTGTATGAACGAGGCGGGAGATGGAGAGTGCGCCGAGGGCTTGACGCGACGCAATTGGATAACTGCCGCAGGCATCACTCCATGTCGATGCCCTGGTTCAGGCGTTCCAGACGCGCCAGCAAGGAAGCGGTCGATGCCGCATCGAGCAGGGTGGCGTCGGCCGAGTCGAGCTGACGGCCGTTTTGCAATTCATGAATCACGGACAATAGCTCAAGGACGACACCGTATCGACAGGCCGCTTCAACCAAGACCTCCAGTTGTCGCGTTGTAACGTCAGCAATTGCCATTTTTTATCCTTGAAGCCGAAAAACATGTCATTTTGCTTCGTAGGGCCTGAGACGTAGAAGTTCCCGATTTTTAATTAATTTGCTAATGGATTCCGGGAGTATTCAGCAGAAACTGGCATTGAACGGCTAAGCGCCAGCGCATGGAAATTCCGCGTCCGCGCAAGAATCAACCTGTAAGTAAAAGCTGGAAGCGCGGCAGGGTCGTGCCGCGCCGGGTCCGCGCTGCTTTCGCCCGCTGTCCGTCAGTGCAAGGCGCCTCCAGCCTGCTCCGTATCGCCGTTTTCCGGTTTCGGCTTGCCTTGCGCATCGCTCAAGCGGTACTTGGTCCGTCTGTCGCCCATCAGGTCGCGCAGTTCCCGGATGCTCATGTCCGTCGCCTCATGCATGCGGATCAGAAGCGAGGCGCCAACCGGCAACCGGCGGTGCCGGATCTTGCTGATCACCGGCGGAGCCACTTCCAGCAGGCGAGAAAGTGCGGCGTCGTTCTTCAGTTTCATTTTCTCGATCAGCGCGTCGAGAAGGCGATTGGGGTCGTAGCTTGGCTGCTCGATCAGTTCGTGCTGGTTAGCGGTTGTTTCGGTCATGATTTCCTCTTCAAGGACAATGGAACAGTGCAGAGACGTAAGAGTTGACAGGTTGACCTTACTAAAGATTCCCGATGTGACACAAATTGTACAAAGAATAAGGCAAAGAGCTCTTTCATGCTGGACTGAATCATGCGCCGGACCTTGAATGTCTTCACGGTAGCTTAACGATTCAATAAGACAAGATAATACGCTCATCGTTTAGCAAACATCAGGTGCCAGCCTAGCATCCGGTTTTTTGTTCATGGCAAAATTCTCACCATTCGTTGCGATTGGTAAAACATTTGCCTCTCGCGACGCAGGCTGAAGCACCGGCGACCGCACCGGCGGCCGAAAATGCCCCTGAACCGCTTGATCTCTCTCATTCCGGCGACGCCATATTCGTCTTAAATGGACAGAGCGGTCGCGCAACGGATGTTGGCAGCGGTCCGCTGACGATCCCGGGGGTATCGTGAGTCATGACGGAATCGGTTCGGCGCGACGCTTGATCGAAGGCATGCGCGCATGGGCGGCGCTGTGGCTGCTTCTGATGCTTTGCGCCTGCGGCAGGCAAGCTGCGCCGCCTGCGCCGCCGCCGCCCGAGGTCGGCGTGATGAAGGTCGCCACCGCGCCAGTTACCGTGTACGACGACTATCCGGCGCAGACCGAAGCGGTCGTGGCGGTCGAGATACGGGCCCGCGTCAGCGGCATCCTTGAGCGCGTCGCCTTCACGGAAGGCAGTCCGGTGCGCAAGGACGAACTGCTTTTCGTGCTCGACCGGGCCCAGTTCGAGTCCACGCTTGCGCAGGCAAAAGCCGCGCTCGGGCAGGCTAACGCTTCCTACGAGAATTCCCGGCTGAACCTGATCCGCTCGCGTTCGCTGATCGCTTCGCGCGCCATCAGCCAGCAGGAATTCGATGCCGCCATCGCCAAGGAGCGCGCCGACGCCGCAAGCGTGGAGGCCGGCAAGGCCCAGGTGCAGCAGGCCAACCTGAATCTCGGTTACACGAGCATCCGCGCGCCACGCGCCGGGCTGGTCGGCCGGGCGTTGATCAAGTCGGGCGGACTCGTCAATGCATCGACCACGCTGCTGACCACGCTGTACTCGGTCGATCCCATCTATGTGGGCTTTACCGTCAGCGAACAGAAGCTGGTTGGCCTGCAGAAGCAGTACGGCATGGACAATGCGAACGACAAGGCTCCGGAAATCCGCCTGAAACTGATCGACGGCAGCGACTATCCGTACGGCGGGAAGCTCGATTTCGTCGATCCGACCATCAATCCCCGGAATGGCACTCTCCCGGTCCGGCTGATCGTTCCGAATCCCGGCGGCGCGTTGCGCGCAGGCCAGTTCGTGCGGGCCATCGTGCCCCTGCGCGAAAATCCGGATGCGATCCTGATCCCGGAGAAGGCGGTGCAGGAGTTGCAGGGCAAGCATTCGGTCTATGTGCTGGGGCCGAACGACACTGCGGTCCATCGCGATATCGCGGCCACGACGCGGATCGACAACAAGTGGCTGGTTGAACGCGGTTTGCAGCCGGGCGAGACCGTGATCGTCGACGGGCTCGCCAAGCTCAAGCCGGGAGCGCCGGTGAAACCCGTGCCGGCCGGCACCCCGGATGCCGTGCAGCCAGGCAGGACGGGCGGTTGACGCCGGGGGCGCAGGGACATGTTCAACTTCTTCATTGACCGCCCGGTTTTTTCCACGGTCATTTCGCTGATCATCACGCTCGCGGGTGCGCTGGCGGCATTCGGCCTGCCGGTATCGCAATATCCGCAGATCGTGCCGCCCCAAGTGCAGGTGAGCACCAGCTTTCCCGGGGCGAACGCGAATGTCGTTACGCAATCGATCGCCGCGCCGATCGAGCAGCAGGTCAACGGTACCAAGGGCATGCTTTACATGGATTCGAAAAGCGCCAACGACGGTTCGTACAACCTCACCGTGACCTTCGACATCGGCGTCAGCCAGGACCTGGCCGCGGTCGATGTGCAGAACCGCGTGGCGATCGCGCAAAGCACCTTGCCGGCCGACGTGATCCGGCAAGGCATCACCATCCGCAAGCAGTCCACCGATTTTCTTGAGGTGCTGGCCCTGACTTCGCCGGAAGGCCGTTTCGATACGACCTTCATGAGCAACTATGCGTTGCTCAACTTGCAGGACCTGCTGGCACGGATTCCCGGCGTGGGCGTCGTGCGCATCTTCGGCGCGCGCGACTACAGCATGCGCATCTGGCTCGACCCCGAGCGGATGGCGCGCCTGGGCGTGACAGCCGGGGATGTGCAGCGGGTCATCCAGGAACAGAATGTCGTGGCGCCGGCGGGACGCATCGGCGTGCCGCCGGCGCCGCCGGGCCAGCAGATGCAGTATTCCGCCACCGTTCCCGGCCGCCTGTCCAATCCGGCGCAATACGAGAACATCATCGTGCGCGCCGCGCCGGCCGGACAGATCGTGCGCCTGAAGGATATCGCGCGCATCGAACTCGGCGGCGCCGACTATAGCATCAGCGTGCAGGAAGACGGCAGGGCAGGGGTGTTCATCGGCATCT
>JAQGLQ010000263.1 GCA_028292785.1 Noviherbaspirillum sp.
TGGCCGGCTGTTCGAATTCGCGGCCGCGCGCATCGACATAGGTCACGCCGGTGGCGCGTTTTTTTGTGCTGTCGAGGTTGATGCGCAGTACCTGGGCCTGGGTGCGCAAGGTGAAGTTCTTGTCCTTCAGCAGGACCGGCAGCAGCACGGTCTGCGGCGACGACTTGGCGTAATGCTCGCAGCCGTAGCGTTCGCAGAAGCCGCAGAACATGCAGGTCGACAGCGTCATGCCTTCCGGGTTGGTATAGGGCTGGCTGAGATTGGACGAGGGCTGCGGGAATGGATGGTAGCCAAGGTTCGCCGCGGCCTTGCGGAAAATGGCCGAACCATACGGTTCCTTCATCGGCGGCGTCGGATAGTCGCGCGAGCGCGGGTCCTCGAACACATTGCCGCCCTCGATCTTCTTTCCTTTCAGGTTGCCGGCCTTGCCGCTGACGCCGAGCAGATATTCGAAGCGGTCGAAATACGGTTCGAGTTCGGTGGCATTCACGCCCCAGTCCTGGATGATGATCTCCGGGTCGATGAAATTCTTGCCGTAGCGCTGCTCGGTCATGGAGCGCATCAGGAAGTCGTAGTCGATGAAGCGGAACGACTGGCCGTTCCAGTGCACGGCCGAGCCGCCGAGCCCGGTGCCGGGCAGGAAACCCTGCCAGCGCCGGATCGGCAGCGCGGTCTGGCTGCTGTTGTTGCGAAAGGTGACCGCTTCCTTCGTGTTGTCCTGCATCAGCGCCTTGCGGACGGAGTAGCGCAGTTCGTCGTGGATGTGCGGACTCTGGAAATCGGGCACCGTGAAGCGCGGCTCGCCGCGTTCCAGGCCGACCACTTTCATGCCGGCGCGCGTCAGTTCGCGGCCGAGCATGGTGCCGACCAGGCCGACGCCCAGCACCACCGCATCGGTTTCGGGAAGTCGCGTGGCCATCGCTATTTCCCTCCCGGGTGCTGCCGGCCGGTGCTGCCCGCGGGGATGTCGGGGTGGACATGGATTCTTCCGCCGCCGTTTTCCGCCAGGCTCATCGGCGCGCGGCGGTATTCGATGCCGTGCTGGTCGACCAGGTCGTAATACGAGGCATAAGCGCCCGGAAAGCCGATCATCTTCCACGCCGCCATGTCCTTGTTGCCGCCATAGACCGGATCGCTGAAAAAGCCTTCGATCGTCAGTTCCAGCAGCGACTCGAAGAAGATGTTGGAGGGCACGCCGTTGAGTTCCATCAGGCCTTTTTGCAGCGACGTGAGATAAGCGTCCTGCATCTGCGGCGCGAGCTTCGCGAACGGCGCCTGGCCGCGCATGGTTGCATCGATGCGGATACCGCGCAATGCATTGCGAAACAGTTCCGCGGGCGTGTATGGCAGTTGATAGCCCTGCGTCGGCGCGCCTTGCTGCCAGGGGCCGCTGCGATAGAGACGCTCGCCCGCGCCCCACGCTCCGCCGAGCTGCTTGTCGATGTAATTCGGAACGCCGGCATCGAGCGCGCCGGGTCCGTTCTCATCGGCGGGAATCAGGCGTTCCACCGCCGCTTCGATGAATTGCGCTTCTTCCGGACTGAAGAACAGGTAGGACGCTTGTGCGGATGCGCCGGCATCGCGCTTGCCGGCGGCGCCGTGGACTTCGGCCACGGTCGTCGCGGCAACGGCGCCCGCCATCCTGAAAAAAGTACGCCGGGAAATCCTGTCCATGGCTTGCTCCTCAAGGCTGATCGCCCCGATCGAGCAGCAAGTCCCATACCCGCGGTCCGGCGCAACAGCGCGCCGGTGAAAGCAGGGATGCTTTCTATGCGGGCAGGCTTTCCTTCCGGCTCAGTCTCTCCGGCAGCACGCCGCGCAGCGATGCGGCCGCGTCACGGATCATCTTCTCGGTAGTGTCCCAGCCGACGCAGCCGTCCGTGACCGAGCAGCCGTACTTGAGCTGCGACAGGTCCTCGGGTATCGGTTGCTTGCCGGCGACGATATTGGATTCCACCATGACGCCGACCAGCGACATATTGCCGAAGCGGATCTGGTTCACGACATCGGCCATCACCAGCGGTTGCAGTTCGGGATTCTTGTAGCTGTTCGCATGCGAGCAGTCGATGACGATGTTGGCCGGCAGCCTGGCCCTGGCAAGCGCCTGTTCAGCCATTGCCACCGACACGGTGTCGTAATTCGGCCGGCCGTCGCCGCCGCGCAGCACCACGTGTCCGTACTGATTGCCGCTGGTGCGCACGATGGCGACGCGGCCCTGGCTGTTCAGGCCGAGAAAGGAATGCGGATGCGAGGCCGAGAGAATCGCATTGATGGCGATGTCGATGTCGCCGTCCGTGCCGTTCTTGAAGCCGACCGGCGTGGAAAGGCCCGATGACATTTCGCGATGCGTCTGCGACTCGGTGGTGCGCGCGCCGATCGCGGTCCATGCGATCAGGTCGCCGAGAAACTGCGGCGAAATCGGGTCGAGCGCTTCGGTGGCGGCGGGCAGGCCCAGTTCCGCGATGTCGAGCAGGAACTTGCGGGCGTTTTCCATGCCGCGGTCGACGTGGAAGGAATCGTCCATGTCGGGATCGTTGATATAGCCTTTCCATCCGGTCGTAGTGCGCGGCTTTTCGAAATAGACGCGCATCACCAGCAGCAGCGTGTCGCTCACTTCGGCCTGAAGCGCCTTCAGGCGGCGCGCATAGTCGAGGCCTGCCACCGGATCGTGAATCGAACAGGGGCCGACCACAATGAACATGCGCGGATCCTTGCGGTCGAGAATATTGCGTAGCGCTTCGCGCCCCTGGGTCACCACGCGCGCCGCCGTGTCCGACAAGGGCAGGCGAGCATGCAGGTCGTCAGGCGTGGGCATGGGATCGAAGGAGGCGATATTGACGTTTTCGATGGTGGACGTGTTCATGGGGGCTCGAATCGGGAAACGGCATGTCTGCCGCAAATGGCTGAAAAAGAGAGAGTGTACCGTGATCGCACCGCTTCTTTTGCGCAGCGTCAGTTACGCATTCGTCGGATCATGTACAGGCGCCGGTCAACCGTTCAATCGAGCCCGAATTCGGCCGCGGCTTTCGCTGCCCAGAGCGATTCGTTGTAACTGGCGAAGGGCGTGTCGTAGCTGTCGACCTGGCCGTCCTCGCCGACGAATTTCGTCCACCATCCATCGTCCGCCTGCACCAATGCGATATCGCCCGGATTGCAATGCTCTTCGATGGTTTCGCCCGGGTCGAGGGTGATGATGTTGACGTTTCTGTGAATGATGATGGTTGCCATGAGTACCCTATCAGGAAGACGCTGGAAGATACCGATACGAAAGCCGCGCAAAAACAAGCAGTGTAATCCCTGGCCCAATATTTTTCCGGGCTGCATCTCGTCGAATATTTACGTGCGGAAACGATTTATGTCGCTTGTAGGAAAATCCCTACAGCATTTGAGCTTTTTTCCGACCCTCTATTTAAGCCGGTGCTGATTTCCTTCCTCACGGCAAATTGAAATAATGCAATTCATCCGATGCTTGCT
>JAQGLQ010000273.1 GCA_028292785.1 Noviherbaspirillum sp.
GGCCGCGTAAGCCTTCAAGCGTGAAATCGTATCGTCCAAATCGGAAACGCCGACGAAGAAATTTTCTGCGCGGCCGACTAGCAGCGTATCGCCGCCGTCCTCGTCAATTGCGCGACGGGCTGCCTTAAGCCTTTCCACCGCGACCTCAATCGGAAACTGGGGCACCTTCGGATCGCCGGTGGAGTCCTCAATCGACAAACCGGCCACTCCGGTGGCGACCGCCAGCCTCACGCTCTCGGCCACGCCGGCCGGATCTTCGCCGAAGCCGTTCTCGAAGTCGGCATTGACAGGCAGATGGGTCGCTTCGACCATCACGCGCAGATGGTCGAGAACTCTTTCGCGCGTGACGTGTTTATCGGCACGTCCAGTCGACCATGCGAATCCCGCGCTCGTGGTGGCGATGGCAGAAAAGCCGAGGCTGGCAAGATAGCGGGCGCTTCCGACGTCCCAAGGATTGGGCAGCATGAAGCAGCCGGATGCGTGCAGTGTACGGAAGGCAGCGCGTTTTTCAGCAACGGTACGTGACATATGGGCTCCTGGTAGTTGGGGAGGCTATTGGCTTTTTTTGCTGCACCCGGACGGTTTCCGCACCGGCGACGGGAAAACCGATCTCGGTACCAATACATTATTGACGAAATTCTTCTGCATGAATTGAGCACCGGGAGCGATCGCTTTGACGATGCTGACATCACTGTAGCTGACGCAGACCGCTTCGGATGGGGACAGGCTGTTCCGGCTTCTTCGGGGGAGTGGATGCAATGCGGCACGAAGCCACCGCCGTCATCGTTCGCCGCTGATGGCGCATCCCGGTAGAGTAGAGATGTGGCGCGGTAGCAGTAGGCTTGGCTTGTCTGTTGCCGTCCCTTTCGTCTGACGGTGCCCTAGTAGCTTTTGCCATTACCCCGTTTCCACATCCCCCTCATCGAACCGGACGTGCAGATTTCCCGCATCCGGCTCTCGGACAAGACATCACGCCTTCACCCACGCCACGCTGCGCCCGCGCGCGCTCAGACGAACGAGCCCGAAGTGCCCGTAAAGGTGCGAAAGTGGATATGTCCCGCCCTTGCGTCGCCTGACCTTATGCTTGTTGCGCAACCACCGACGCAACCGCGTCGCCGTGTAGCTGTCGAGCGCCCGATAGGCGCGGCTGACTGTGCCTACACTGAACTTCTTTGCCGATCGGCCCTCGAGGGGGAAAGGCTGCCACCGCTGGAGCGGCCCGACGTGGCGGAACTGCGCTTTGACGAGGAAATGCTCGCCACGATCACGGCGGCCGGCAATCGACTGGCCTGCGAATGCCCGCGCCATCTGGCTGACCTCCTGCTGATGGTCGGGAGCTTCGAGCGCTACAGCGCCCAGTGCGCATCCCGCAACGCGGACGATGCGCAACTGCATCAGGAGTTGCAACGCGCCGCCGGCCGCGCACGCGCCATTCTGGAAACCGCGATGGAACGCCTGGCACGCGCGGAGGGACTACCGCTGTCTAGGCAATTAAAGGGTGGATGAAAGACCTTTGGAAGTTCTTCTATTTTGACATCGGTGGAACCAGCAGTTCGATTTCATCCGGAACCTCCGGTGCCACCTCTGCCGACCTAAATGGTCGGTAAGGGTCGGACTCGGAAGTCCACAATCTGACACCTCCTGTTAGATCAAGTCACAACTTATTCAGATCGTCTGAAATCTCAACGACCGTAGCAAGGGGAAACGCAGAAATGCGCTGCTAACGCTCCATACCTTTGCTTCCACAACTTGGCGCGGCTTGGTCTGCGCCATTTTTTGGCTCTGGCGTACGCGTTGTCTGTGGTGCCGCGCTGTTGACCTGGTGCTTGTCACGCTGCCGGCCAAACCGCTCCATCAGCGCGCGGCGGGTCTCATGCCTTTCCGTATCAATCCTTGGCATTGCCGCGACAAAGGTTTTAATACGGTCGGCGAACGATTTATCGTCCGGCGCGCGCGATTTCTCCAGCTGCGTGGCAGCAGCGAGCCATGCGGCCCTGATCGCTGCTTGTGTAGCGTGGATCTTCTCTTCCCAAGGGCGTGGCTTTACTGCCTGTCCTTTCGCCTCGGCTAACAACTCAGCAGCCACTTCCTTGATCTTGGCTGCCCGCACCTTCGAGACTCGCGGCTTATGTGTTTTGTCCCCGCGCTCGATGTGCCGGATGACCTGCTTTTCAGGCTTTCTGACGACGCCCCGGCTGCTTCGCGGCGTCGCCTCTGCGTCAACGCCTTCGCGCTGCAGCGCGTCAGCGAATTCCTCGCGCCACTCCTGGGCAGTGTCTTTTCCGATATGCAAGCGACGGCGATTGAATCCACGTGTTTTCACCGTAATGTGAACATGCGGATGCGGCTCGTCCGTATGCAGCGCAAAAACATATTCGTGATTCTTGCCGAAAGTGTTCTTGGTAAATTCGCGCGCCGCATTCCTGACCGCATCGGGGGGCGTGCCTTCCGGCATCGACACGATCATGTGCATGGTGTCGCGTTGATTCTTGCGCCGCTTGCTATTGCCAAAGTCGTGCTTCCAATCGTTGAAAAGTTCTTTGACCTCGTCCTTGCCGCTAAACACTTCGCCTCGGTCGTTCTCGATCTCGATCTTGCCGTTACGGCTGATGTAATCGAGGTGCGCGTTGACATGGTCTGCGCCCCGCCCAAAGCCGGTGATCTTAACCATGACTTCCGGAGCGCCACTGGCAACGCGCCCGGCTTTTTCTCGCAACTGATGCGGCGAGCGCAACGGCCTGGTGGTGTTGGCCTTGCGTTTTACCTTGGACGATAAGGCCTTGGCGAACTCGTTTTCAATGATCGCCATTACTCAACGTCCCATGCGTTTTGGCTGGCGCGCACCAGCATCCGGATCATGCTCCGGTTCTCCTTGATCGCCTTGTCCAGCTCTGCCAGCTTGTCCAGTCGTACTCGCTCCGTTTGATGGAACGCTTCGTTGAGCGCGCGTGCGATCTGGTTGATGTTCCGCCCGATCGCCGCCAGCTCCCGGTTGCTTTCCTCAAGAGCCACCAGCTCGGCCTCCGACATGACCGGCTCGCGGGTTAGGTTCGATTGGACTAAGGCGGCTACCCATCGGCTTGGCGCCATCCCTTTGGCTTTGGCCCGGTCCTTTGCCGCCTTCATCAGAAAGCGCGGCATGCGCACTGTCATGGGTGCCAGATCCGATTCTTTAGGATCGGGTGCCACAGGTGATGCAACGAAGCCACCGGTGTCGATCTGCCGCAAGACGAGCGAACGCAACAGCTCGGATTCGGAGAGACCGTGAGCGCCCGCCATCTTGCGGAAACGGGCGCGGCTGTCGGTGTCGATCCTTGCCAAGATTGTCGTCGTCTTTTTATCTGCCATGCGGAGTAGGGGGCATAGTTGCCATATTGGCAATACGATTGTATTACGATAGCGTCGTAAATGCGAATCCTGCCCTAGCTTTAACCTCCTACTCCGTTTTTGCCGCTGCCAGTCATTTTCGGGACTTATTCGGTACACCTTCGGGGCATATCCGGTACGTTAATAGGACATTTATGTACTACGTCAGTACAAAGTTGATCCATCTCGCGCACGCGAAGCCGTTGACGAATAAATAACACAATCCCATAATTGACAAAGTTTCAACAAACGGCGCCGACATCATGGACAAACAGGTCGCATCCGAACGACTCCGTGCGCTGGCTTCCGACGACAAGAAACGCTCCAAGGCCGCCCGATTGCGGGATGTGATCGACGATGTTGAAGCCGCTCTTTCATCCGTAATTTCCCGTGCAGACGTGGTTGCTGAACTGGCTGCGCTTGGTCTTGAAATGTCCCTGCCGACATTCGAAACCACGCTCAAACGCGTCCGACAGAAACGCGGAAAAGCACCGTCAACAAGCGCCGTTCCGAACGGAAATTTCATTGACCAAGACTGGCCACAACAGAAAGCCGCGTCAACTGCGGGAGCGTTGGCT
>JAQGLQ010000309.1 GCA_028292785.1 Noviherbaspirillum sp.
TCCGAAAAAAATACTCGAGTTCAACGTGAATAAACGCCTTTCCAAGGACCAATGCCTGACGATCTTCGGTGATATAGAGAAAAAAATTCGAGCTACATGGGTTAATCAAAAGGTGGCATCGTGGCGACACCGTATGACATACCTGCTTGCGGATGCCACTTCAAAGCTCCAATGAGTCCATATGCGCATAGGTGATCTCGTTTCAGCCGAAGCGTGCTACTTCGACGAAACAAGATCGCGGATAAGACCCGGCCGCCGACTCAATGCGAGTGAGCGGGCGCAAGCTGGCGAGTCTCGCCAGCTTGCTGTGCGCCGGCGCCCTTCGCATGGCTGCCCAGTTTCATCGCGTATTCATGCGTGAACAGCGAGCCGTAGAAGAAAATCTGCGCCGAATAATAGATCCAGGTGATCAGTACCACCACCGATCCGGCCGCGCCATAGGAAGAACTGATGTCGGCCTTGGCGATGTATGTCGTGATCAGCAATTTGCCGATGAAGAATAGCACCGAGGTGATCACGGCGCCGATCACGACGTCCTTCCACACCAGCTTGACGGCGGGCAGGTACCGGAAGATGACGGCGAACAGCCCTGTCACGATCAGGAAGGACACCAGGTGCGAGATCACCACCGAGACCGCTTGCAGCACCGTGCCGGTACTGCCGCCGCCCCATAAGCCGTCGAGCGCGGCCAGCGCCGTCGACACCGCCAGCGATGCAAGCAGCATGAACGCCAGCACCAGGATCAGTCCGAACGACAGGAAGCGCTCGCGGACCATCGCCCACAATCCGGATTCGGTGGACGGCGGAACTTCCCACAGTTCGTCGAGGCTGTCCTTCAGTTCGGCGAAGGCACTGGTGGCGCTGATCAGCACCAGCGCCGCGGAAATGATTCCGGCCAGCAAACCATCGTTATCGCGCCGTGTCCCGGCAAGGATGGTTTCGATGGCATCGGCGCCCTGGGCGCCCATCAATCCCGACATCTGTTCCAGCAGCAGTTCGCGAACGTTATCCTCGCCAAAGAAAAAGCCGGCGATGGTGAGCACCAGTACCAGCATCGGCGCCAGCGAAAACAGGGTGTACAGGGCCAGCGCGGCGCCCTTGCTCGATGCGCGGTGCGCCGACCATTCCTTGGCGGCGGAGATGGCGACATGGAACAGCGCTTTCGGATAGGACTCTTTCTTCAGGTCTTTCGCATCCGCGGCCGGATGCGGATCGGCGTCGCGCTTTTGCGCCGCTCGTTCATTGGCGGCGTTTCTTGCCTGCGCTTCCCGCTCGGTCCCTGATGTCGGCTGCGCCACCGGTTTCGCCATGGGAGCACGCGCCAGCGCCTTCGCGCGTTTTTTATCGCTGCGCTTTTGCAGCGATGAAAAAACGGCAATGCCGAGCAGTAGCAGACTTGGCACCAGCTCTCGCTTGTCGACACGATGGGATGTTTTCATTTCAGGGAGACTCCTCGTCTGCTTGCCAGTGTTTATTGACATTTTTATACCGAATTTTGTCTATAAGAGTGGCCGGGCGTCACTTTGTTCCACGCTGGCGCCCCCGTTGCGTCAATATTGTGGCTGCGCCGGATATAGGCGCGCCCTGTTAGGCGCCAACGGCATGTGTATAGTTGCGGTAATTCAGAATACGGCTGCGCGGCGGACGGCAGTGCGCCCCCGGGCCAAGGCGATTCCGATCCCGGCATACAAGAGAAGGACCTCATCATGGACGACAATGACTTTACTGAAAAAGACTGGCGGAGACTGTTGCGCCACGTTGGCGAGAACCCCGACCGGCAGGGTTTGCAAGACACTCCGCAGCGGGTAGACAAGGCATGGCAGCACTGGACCTCGGGTTACTCCCAGGACCCGGCGGAAATATTGAAGGTGTTCGAGGACGGCGCCGAGCAATACAACGAACTGATCGTGGTGCGCGGCATTCCGGTCTACAGCCATTGCGAACATCATCTCGCCCCGTTCTTCGGCTGGGCCACGGTCGGTTATACGCCCAATGGGAAGATCGTCGGCCTGTCCAAGCTCACGCGCCTGGTGGACTGCTTCGCGAAACGCCTGCAGGTGCAGGAACGGCTGACCATGCAGATCGCCGATTGCTTCATGACGCTGGTCCAGCCGCTGGCCGTCGGCGTCGTGATCCGTTGCCGTCACATGTGCATGGAAAGCCGAGGCATCCGGTCTCCGGGTCAGGAGACCCTCACCTCCGCGCTGCTCGGCGAGTTGCAGACCAACCTGGCGCTGCGCACCGAGTTCCTTGCTCTTGCCAGGGAACGGGATTGAGATAGCAGCGAAAGGAGCTCTATCGGACGGCACCGGTGCGGCCGCGTCTCCTCAATAGCTGTCGTACACCGACTGGCGGCGCTCGAACAGCGGCCGCTGTCCCGAGACATCGATCTTCCTGCGCTTCGGATTTGTCCCCGCCAGAAAAAAGTGCAGCGGATTGCGACGGTCCTGCCCACGGTCGGCGTAGCGCCGCGACTTGGTCCGTTCGCGCCCCATCGCCAGCCAGGCGATGGCGGCGATTCCCCCGGCAACGCCAATCAGCATGGCTTTCTTCGCCACGTCGCGGTCGTTGCCCGTCGTGCGCAGCCTGTTTTTCAGGTTCATGAAATGCCCCCTCGTCAAATAAGAGATACGTTGTTTAACTCGCCTTTCTCGTAAGACAAGCGGCACGCCGGTTTTGTTCTCGCACGCTCCGTCATGGCGCCGCAACGCACCATTTCCACCCATGGTGCATCGGCACGCCCCACGGCGAGGCGCTCATGTGCCGCCATATCGCGCTCTTCGCCGCCAGATCCCTGAATACAAATGCTTTCTCGCGTGGCATAGCGATTGCTAAACCATGGCTTACCTCCGCCTGCATCGAGCAAGCGATTCTTCTGGAAGGCCGCCATGGCAAACAAGGCAACCCGTATAGAACTGTTCAGCATGAAGACCCCGCAGATGCGCGCGTTCCACATGACCTGGATGGCGTTTTTCGTCTCGTTTTTCGCATGGTTCGCCTGCGCGCCGCTGATGCCTCTGATCAAAGGGGAACTCGGGCTGTCGGTCGACCAGATCGCCAACATCAACATCGCCGCCGTCGCGGTCACCATCCTGGTGCGGCTCGCCATCGGGCCGCTGTGCGACCGCTACGGTCCGCGCAAGGCGTATTGCGGCCTGCTGGTGGCCGGCGCGATTCCAGTCATCGGCGTGTCGTTCGCGCAGAGCTATGAAGCTTTTCTGTTCTGTCGTCTTTGCATAGGCGCGGTAGGCGCCAGCTTCGTCATCACGCAGTACCACACTTCGGTCATGTTCGCGCCCAACGTGGTCGGCACCGCCAATGCCGCCGCGGCCGGATGGGGCAATGCGGGCGGCGGCGCGGCGCAGGCAGCGATGCCGCTGCTGATGGCGGCATTCCTCGCGCTCGGCGCCGGCGAAGCGTTCGGCTGGCGTTTCGCGCTGGCGGTGCCGGGCGTGTGCATGCTGATCATGGCGGCGCTCTACTGGCGCCATACCCAGGATTGCCCGAGCGGCATTTACGCTGAACTGCGCGCGGCCGGCATCGCGCCGGAAGAAGGCATGATGGGCGGCTGGGCCAGCTTCAAGGCGGCCAGCGCCAACTACCGGGTGTGGCTGCTGTTCATTACCTACTTC
>JAQGLQ010000321.1 GCA_028292785.1 Noviherbaspirillum sp.
GATTCTCGCCGCAGTTCCGCTATCCCTGGAGCGCCGCGCTGGAAGCGCTGCGCAAGCTGCCGGCGCGGGACGATGGCTCGAAGCTGCTGCGCTATACCAATCCGATCAACGACGGCCCGGTGATTCCGACGCTGGACTGCTATCTGCACGAGGTTGCGGCCGGGCGTGCCACCAGGCCGGTGCGCAGCACCAGCAATGCGATGTGCGTGGTCGCCGAAGGCGAGGGACACACCCGCATCGGCGACCAAGTGATCGAATGGACGCGCGGCGATGTCTTCAGCCTGCCGCACTGGAAGTGGATCTCGCATGAAGCAAGCACGCTGTCACGCCTGTTCCTGATGACCGACCGCGAACTGCTGGCGCGGGTCGGCTACCTGCGCGAAGAATGGCAGTGAAGCCGGTTGATCCTGACCAACATCGACGAAAGCAGAAAGGCGGCATGAAAGTCCGCCGGCCGCCTAGCCCGGAAATTCGCCGGCCATAGCGGCCCTGGCTCTGTCTATCTCTGCGATGAAAGAACTCCGCGTTTCTTGCGGCAGCAAGGCTGCGGCGGCCTTCAAGGCGCCGCATACGCCGTCGACTGCATAAAAAGGCAAAAGAGATATATTCAAAAGAAGAATTTCGAGCAGCCTTTGCCGCGGGCCTGCGGATAAATTCTCTAATGCGGCCAGACACTTTTCGAACACATCCTGCAGCCAGCCTGGCGAAAAATACGCGAGCTGCTTTCCCACCGTCTCCAAGGCGAGAACTTGCCACTCCGGCGAAAGCGTGAATACGGCATCCAGCACTTCGCTTATCACATCGAATTGGCATTCGTACGGCAGGTAGAGCATGAAATGGCTTACATACATGAGTGAGTACGCCCGGCGTTCCAATGGAAGGTCGGCGATCAGCTTCAGCAAGTTGATGAATGCCTTCGGTCTGCGTGCGATCGGCAAATCGGCGATGGCGTCGATCAGGCGCCAAAGCGGAGCTAGATGAGAGTGCGCAGGCAGCCTCAACGACATTCCGAACACAAAATGAGCGCAATCCTGAAATACCCCGCTTTCCGCGTCGTAGGTCACGCTGCTATTCGAATGCGGCATATCGATGCCATCGTCGTGCGATAATTTCGCGATCGCACCGAGCAGCTCGTAAAAGGCGCTTTCCCTGGCCTCGACCGGCAACGGGAAGAAACTCCACAGCATCTTCCGGAGCGCGCCGGCTTGTATGTGATGAGGCAGCTCCGATATCGCGTCGAGTATTACGTGAAATACCTTTGGCCTGCCCTCCGGCACGACGTGCATGATTTCTTCGGACAGCAGCGACAGTAAAGCGCCGCGTAAGCGCGCGGGCAGTTCGGGACTCGCGACGATGATCTCGATTGCAGCGCCTTGCCTGTTCATCCGGGGCAAGTACAGGATTCGACTGATAAGCGTCTTAAGCAAAGCGAAGCGGGGCACGGGGGACAATGCGGAAGCATCTTTGAGCAGATGCAGGAATCCGTCCATCGTTCCGATTTCCTTTGCTATCGCATTCAGTTTGCTGCACTGAAGAAGCAGATCGCGCTCATGGAAACAGCGGGTCTTCGTCTGACGGTCCAGACTTGTGACCTCCAGAATCTCCCGGTCCGAAAGAAATGAAAGAATTACAGCCAAGTCGTATCGCTGCAGCTTCGCCCATTCGGCGTGCCGTTCCTCGCCTGAGGATATCGACTGTTCCTCGACGAGGGACATTGCATCCCCCAGAGCCTGGACCGGCATATTTTCCGGCTGCGACAGGAAGTGCAGTACCGGACCTATGTGATGAGCGACATGGATGTGAGGAATCATCGATTGTGCAGTGTTCGGTTAGTACGGCGATAACGAATGCGGGCCGGTTCATCATCGCCCGCGACCTTATCGATATTAAGGAGAAACACTCTGTGCACGAACTGCTTTTAGCGACAGCTTGCATCGCATGAAATACTGTTGATATATCGACTTGCCGTGCAACCCGCGCTCCGGATCCGCGCCAGGTTCTTCTCCCCGCACTACGCGCGGCAATATAAAGCACCGGAAGCACCTTAACCGGCTATCCCATCTCCCCGCCGCCAAAAGCTGACATCAAGCGCTTTTGCGCCGCGCGCGCATGCCGCAGCGCTCCTAGCAGCGCGCGTCGGTCGGCCGTATCGAGCCGGCCGGGGTCGACATGGTTCTGCATGGGGGCGCCACGCGCATGGCAAGCCTGCTGATGTTTCAGCCGCAGCGCCTGGATGAAATAAAAGGCGCTTATCCATGCCTGCGCATCGGACGCATCGAGGCGGCCGTGCCGCACCGCCAGCATGAAGCGATCCGCCGTATTGGTCGAGCGGCTGCCGCATGCGAGGCCATAGATGCGTGCCGCGTCGACGAACAGTGTCGCCGCATTGCGTTTGAGATCGATGGCGCCGGCGAACTTGCCGCTTTTCTCGACCGCGAAATCGTGCACCACACCGAGCGGTGGTTTGCGCCGCAACGCGTTGTCAGCCATCTGGAATAGAAAGCGCGGATTGTCCGATGCATTCGCAGCCAGCCAATCCGATAACGCGCGCGCCAGATCGAAGTGCCCGTGCAGCGGACGCAGGTCGAAGAAGATGGTCGCGTTCAGCAATGCCTGCGGGTCAGCCTCGACGATCCATTGCAGAAAGCGTCCGCGCCATTCATGCAGTCCCAGGCACCATTGCGGATTGCTTGCCATGATGCCGCCGCCGCATAAGGGAAAGCCGCATGCCGCGAGCGCCTCGTTGATGCGCTCTGCCAGCGGCAGGAGCGACATGCGCAGCACGTCGGCCGCGCCGCCTTCGTCGTCGAATACGATGCCGTTGTCCTGATCGCTCGTCAGCGTCTGCTCGCGTCGGCCTTCGCTGCCCAACGCAATCCAGCACCAGCGTACGGGACCAAGCCGTGCTTGCGCGCATGCCAGGTCGATTGTGCGTCGCGTCAGCGCATCGTTCAGCGCCGAGATGAGCCGGGTGAGCGGCTGTGCCGGCACCTGCCCGATCAAACCATGCACGACCATGCGGACAGAGCCGGCTGCCCGCACGAGGTCGGCGCCATGCGCCGCCGCGCGTATGAGGCGTCGCACCTGCCGCAGTTCGGAACCCAGTCGGCCATGCATGTCCTTTCCAGCTCCTTCTCCGTCAATAACGGATGCGCGCATACAGGGTTTTCCGTTCCGCATCGCGCGCGTCCCCCAGGGTGTGGATGCCCTTTTCCGCCAGCATCGGAATCATCTTCAGCAGCACTTCGCCGGTGGCGATGGCGTCGCCGAGTGCCGTATGCCGG
>JAQGLQ010000332.1 GCA_028292785.1 Noviherbaspirillum sp.
CGTCGCATCGATCGCGTCTATCGAAAACAGTTTTCCCTTGCGACGCAAAGCGCGCTCCCTCACGAATGCCGGAATGGTGTACTTGTGCATGCTGTCCCCCCTTTTTCAAAAAAACCGGTAGTTATTACGTCTTGTCAGTCACTTCCGCAGCCCGGTGTCGTGCGTCCGGTCATCAATTTTTCAGTACACGGAGCGATTTTCGATGTCACATAAAATACCACGTTAAGGATCTCTTCACACTCGCTTCCGGGGCCGGATGCACCGACACGCACCTGTGTCGGCCACGTCAAAGCCGCAACTGCGACAGCGTTGCTACGTTCTGCGCAAACAGCTCGTCGAGTTCCACCCTGCGCGGCACCAACCCTTGCTCCCACGTGTAGCGGCACAGCGCCTCGATTTCCTTTCGATTCCTTTCGATGCCGTAGGGCCAGTAGTCCTCGCCCATTGTCTCGCGCGCCGACTTCGCGAACTCGTAGATCCACGGCACGGAGATCGGCAGCGGCTCCTCGATCTTCAGAATGTCCATGCAGTTGCGCCTGGCCTGCTCGAACGCCTGGTACAGGCTGACGGCTGCCCATGGATGTTGCTCGTACAGGTCCTTGCGCAGCACGACCACGTGCATGATCGGAAAGATGCCGGTCTTCTGATAGTAAGCGCGTTCGACCTCAGGATAATTCGGGAACAGATGCGCGATATCCGGATGGCCGGCGCGGAATGCGGGCGGCATCTGCGGCGCGATGATGGCGTCCAGCTCGCCCGATACCAGCATGTCGTTCAGCGTGCGGTCTTCGGTATGCCGGATCTCGACCCCCGGGATCTGCGGCTTGAACTTCGGCTTGCGTCCCGCATCCTTCAGGCCGCCGGTGATCCACTTGATGTCACGCGGATCCACGCCATATTCGTCGCGCAGCATGCCGCGCGCCCACACCATCGCGGTCGAGGTGTACTCGGGCACGCCGATGGTACGGCCGGCCAGGTCCTGCGGACGTTCGATGCCGGCCTTCCGGTTGATGTAGATGGCGTTGTGCCGGAACGTCCGCGACGGGAACACCGGGATCGCGATGAAGGGCATGTCCTGCTGCGCCACCCGGATCACGTAGGTGGAGAACGACATCTCCGCGCAATCGAAGTCGCCGCGCAGCATGCGGGGAAACGCTTCGAAGGGTTGAAGCGGGATGTAATGCAGATCGATCCCCTCGGGCGCGACCTTGCCGTAGTAAAGGTCTTGCACCCGGTCCGATACATGTCCGGCGTAGCTTATCTGCAGATTTTTTTTCACGGTTCGTCCTTGTTTAGAAAAATTGACGGCGATTCGAGCCCGGTCGTGTCGAGCAGTTCGGCCTCGCGATACAGGAAGTTAGTGTATTCGCGCTCGGCCTGAGCCCCGATGCTGTCGTGATCATTCGGCGTCATCCTTCGCCGGCATCAAGCGGTCGTACCAGGTCCGGTGGAAGGTGCGCGGCCCTCCCTCGCCGGCGCTTGACGGCACCGCGTGCCCCGGGCCTGGCCAGTCGGCGAGGGGAGGGACGTCGCCCATGCTGCCCAGGCCCATCTGGTAATTCAGCTTGACATCGTTGATCTCGGCAAACACGGTCGATGCCGAGCGGGCGATCCACGGCCATACCGCCACATCGTCCTGCTCGAAGCTGCCGGATGGTCCGAAGCTGCTCATCCCGACCTTGTAAGCGCGTTTCTTGTAGCTCTCGGATGCTTCCCTTGGCGCAAGAATCCAGTTCCAGATTTCGGTTTTACCCGGGCCTTTCGGCTGCCATACCCGCAGCGACAGGAAGCCCGCTTCCGGCCGATCCGCGCTGTCGGTGAAGCTGAAATGCAGGAAGGAGAAATTCGGGAAGACCGTGCCGTTGTGGTTGATCGCCCGCTTCGCAAGATCGAACTGTGCCTCGCTCAGCCGGCCCGGCATGAAATGCGCGCGCACTTCTTCCGGGTAATCCCAGAATGCCGTCTGTCCCTGATCGAGATGACGCATGCTAATGGCATGGCCGTCGCAATCGTGCACATGCAGCCTGAATTTCTTGCCAGGCGCGGTCACGAACTCCTTGCGTACCATGCCGGCATCGAGAGCGGACTTGTGCGTCGCCGGCGTATGCGAACTGTCGCCGCAAAAGTTTTCGGCACCCTGTTTCCAGTTGGCGTCGACGATCCAGCGGTGCGGCTCGCCGATGACTTCCATGCCGCCTTCCGACAGCATGAACTGGATGTCGAGATACCACTTGAACTTGCCGAGGTATTCCTCGAACGGCACGGCATCCGGATCGAGATTGGCGAACACCAGGCCGCAATAGGTGGCAACCTTGGGCGCCGCGAACATGCCCCATTGCGAGGTGTCGAGTGCGCGATAACCCTGGTTCTTCGCCGGCACGCCGTCGAGCTCGCCGGTGTTCTTGTAGCTCCAGCCGTGGAACGGACAGGTAAAGCCCTTCGCGTTGCCCATCTCGGTGCGGCACACCTGCGCGCCACGGTGGCGGCAGCTGTTGAACAGCACGCGGATCACGCCGTCGTCGCCGCGGATGAAGATGAACGGATCTTCGCCTATGTTACGGGCGGCGAAATCGCCCGGGTTGGGGATTTCCGATTCATGGCCGATGTACACCCAGGAGCGCGCGAAGATGCGGCGCAGCTCCAGGTCGTAGATCTCCCGGTTGTTGAATACCCGCAGCGGAAACAGCCCGTTTTCCAAATCTTCTTCCATGCCCGCCAGGCAGGCGGGAATCGCGCTGTCGGGTCCATTCGACGACTTCATATCAGGTACTCCCTGGTTTCCGTATTGTGATGGAAGGCTTCAATCGGCATACGCACCGGTGCTCTTCACCAGCTTGCCAAACTTCTCGTATTCCTCGTGCGAAAAGCGGCCGTACTGCTCCGGCGTCATTTCCGGCGCGGTGTCGAGGCCGAGAATGAGCAGGCGCTGCTGCACCTCGTTGGACCTGATCGCCTTGGTCAGTTCCGCATGCAGCTTGGCGACCACCGCGGGCGGCGTCTTGGGCGGGGCGAAGAAGCCGAGCACCGTGGTGAGTTCGAAGTCCGGGACGCCCGCTTCGGCGATCGTCGGAATTTCCGGCACTTGCGTCAGGCGGCGGCTGGGCGACACCGCGAGGATTTTCAGTTTGCCGGCCTTCGCCAGCGGCAGCGCCGACTGCAGGCCGAGGAAGGCCACGCTGATCTCGCCGCTGGTCAGCGCCAGCACCGCCTGTGCGGAACCCTTGTACGGCACCGATTTCAGTTCGATGCCCGCAAGCGATTTCAGCAGTTCCATCCCGAGATGATGCGGCGTGCCGTTGCCCGACGATCCATAGAACAGGTCCGGTTTCGACTTGGCCAGCGCGAGGAACTCCTTCAGCGTCGACACGCCCAGCCCGGGGTTCACCGCGAGTACCAGCGGCACGGTGGCCGCCGGTGCGATCGGCACCAGGTTTTTCAGCGGCTCGAAGTTCACGTTGCGGTACATGTGCGGTGTGATCGCATAGGCCGACGAGTCGGCGAAGAGAAGTGAATAGCCGTCGGGCGGCGAAGCGATGACGGCATTGGTGCCGACCATGCCGCCAGCGCCGATGCGGGTTTCCACGATGACCGGATGGCCAAGGGTTTCGGTCGCCTTCTGCGCCACGATACGCGCCATCGAGTCGGGCGATCCGCCGACCGAGTGCGGCACCAGCACCTTGACGGGCTTGCTGGGAAAGCTCTGGGCTTGCGCCGCCTGGGCCGTGAGCAGCATGAATGCGCCAATGGTAGCCGCGATGAAGTGTCGCATGTTCTCCTCCGATTGCTGTCTGTTGTGATTGATGTGTGGTTGTCTTGCAATCCTGTTTGAATCCTGTTTGCTGCCCGATTCCGCATACCGACTACCGCCGCGCTCCTTTCCGGAATCCGGGAAACGGATCTCGCTCAGCGCGCAAACATGCCCTTGCCGAGGGCCAGCAGCGCGGCGGTCCTCATTGCGGCGAGCGCGCTCTGATGCTTCGCGATTCCCTTGCCGGCGATGTCGAATGCGGTACCGTGCGGTATGCCGATCCTGATGTAGG
>JAQGLQ010000345.1 GCA_028292785.1 Noviherbaspirillum sp.
ACCTGCCTGCATCGCCGGTCCATCGGGTGAAATCTTCCCCAGCACAGGTTTGGGACGCGCCAGTTCGAGGCCGAGCTTGCCAAGAAAGTCTCCTTCGAGATCAGCCGTCGAAAGTCCATCGAGTCGCAAAGTGACGGAATCGGTGCGTTTTTCTCCCGTGGCGGAGGCATCGGGCCGTTCGATACTCAGCCGGGCCGGCTCCTTTTCGATAGCCAGCTGCAGCAGCTTCCATCGTACGTCCGACCATAATTGAACGGGTTCGTCATTGATGGCGGTAGCCAGTTCGCTGCCGCGCAGGCCGGCCTCGAAGGCTGCGGTATTCTGCGAAACAGCGCGCAGGCGCGGCGCCGGTTCCGGAATGCCATAACTGTACAGGCCCGCGAACACCGCGATGGCAAGAAAAAAATTCGCCAGCGGCCCTGCCGCGACGATTGCAATCCGCTTCCAGACATTCTGGCGGGTAAACTCCCGGTTCAAGTCTTCCGGCGGAAGGCCAGTCAGGTCCTGTTCCCGCGCATCCAGCATCTTTACATAGCCGCCGAATGGCAGCGCCGAGAGTGCCCATTCAGTCTGGTCGGGCCCGAACCGGCGCGAGTAGACGACCTTGCCCATGCCGACCGAAAAGCGCAGCACCTTTACTCCGCACCAGCGTGCAACCCAGTAATGACCGAGTTCGTGGATTACCACCAGCACACCTAACGCAACGACGAATGCCATCAGGGTCTGCAGTAGATTCATGGCTTATCCTCAATGATCAAGGGAGGAGATGAGTTCGGAAGCGAGAGCGCGAGCAGATCGGTCCTGCTCGAGCAATGCCTCAATGTCGGTCAGTTCATGTCGTGGAAGTTTGTCCATCACCTGAGCGATCAGCTTGTCAATCTGGCGGAAACCGATTCTTCGATCCAGGAATGCTTCAACCGCCATTTCATTGGCCGCGTTCAAGATCGCGGGAGCCGAACCGCCTTCGGATAAGGCATCATATGCGAGCCTGAGACAGGGAAAGCGGTCAAAGTCGGGACGTTCGAAAGCAAGCTGCCCGATGCGGACGAGGTCGATCGCGTGAACTCCGGATTCGATACGCTCCGGGTAGGCGAGTGCATGGGCGATGGGAGTGCGCATATCGGGATTGCCGAGTTGCGCGAGAACCGACCCGTCGATATAGGAAACCATGGAATGGATCACGCTTTGCGGATGGATCACGACCTCGATCTGTTGCGCCGAAACGCCGAACAGCCAGTGCGCCTCGATGACTTCGAGGCCCTTGTTCATCATGGTGGCCGAATCCACAGAGATCTTGCGTCCCATGGTCCAGTTTGGATGAGCCACGGCTTCTTCCGGAGTGACCCGATCGAGTGTCTCCACCGCTCGGGTCCGAAATGGGCCGCCAGATGCGGTCAGCAGGATCTTTGCCACGCCGTGCCTGTCGGGCGAGCAATCATAGGAACGCGGAAGGCACTGAAAGATCGCATTGTGTTCGCTGTCAATAGGCAGGAGTATCGCCCCGCTTGCGCGGACGGCGTCCATGAAAATGCTGCCCGACATGACCAGCGCTTCTTTGTTCGCCAGCAGAATCTTCTTTCCGGAGCGGGCCGCGGCCAGCGACGGGGCAAGGCCGGCCGCGCCGACGATCGCGGCCATGACAGTATCGCATTGCGGGTCGCTTGCGATTGCGCACAAGGCATCTTTACCATAGGCAACTTCCGTCTTGATGCCTTTTCCTTCTAATAAGGCAGACAGTTTCTGTGCCGCCTGCGCCGTTCCGACGACGGCAACCCGTGGGTCGAACCGCTCGCATTGCGCCGCGAGTTCCTCGACGCGTTGATATGCGGACAACGCGAAGACCTTATATCGATCCGGATGCCGCGCCAGCACATCGAGTGTCGAAACTCCTATAGAGCCGGTCGCGCCCAGAACGGTGATGTTTTGCATCCGCGCCTACCTGGTTAACCAATAATCAAACAACAGAGCGAGCGGCAGTGCAGGGACCAGTGCATCGATACGATCGAGTACACCGCCATGCCCTGGCAGCAGATTGCTGCTGTCTTTCATTCCGGCGCGACGCTTGAGCTGCGACTCGAAGAGGTCGCCCACCACGCTGGCAATCGACAATAGCGTCAGTACGGCGATCAAGCCGCCCCAGCCCCACCCGGCCTGTATCCGGGCCACGAAAGTATCGCGCAACTGAGGCGTCAAGGTGGCGCCAGCGCCGATTAGCAGAACGGCTAACCAGCCGCCAATCGCGCCCTCCCATGACTTGCCCGGAGAAATCGACGGCGCCAGTTTGCGTTTGCCAAAGCGCTTGCCGGCAAAATAAGCTCCGATGTCGGCCACCCACACTATGCTCAATATAGAAAGAAGATATGCCGGTGACCGAGTGAAAAACACCGTAATGGCGACAAAACTTCCAAGCAGGGCAACGCCGTAAATGCTATTGAGCAGGCGGTTGCCCAGGCTATCCAGCGCCGGAAGCCCCAAGGCTAGCGCCGGTGCCAGGCGCAGCACCCAGATCGCCACGCAGATGGCGCACAGAAGCGTAGCCGAAGAAAGATTGCTGCTTAGCACAATCGCGAGGAAGGCCACTGTCCAGAGCGCCGCACCAATGAACGGATGCCGATTCTTGAACAATCCGAAGCTTTCCCATGCCGTGACGGCGAAGAATGCGGCCACGACGCTAACGAAAAATATCCACGAGCCAGAAAATAAAACCGATACCAGTACCGCTAGCAACACCAATGCCGTTATGACGCGTGTCCTCAGCATTAAGAAGCCTTCTTCCGTTCGATCAGCTGCTCGCTGGTTCGGCCGAACCGCCGTTCGCGCTTTCGGTACGATTCGATCGCCGCATCCAGCGCCTTGTCATCGAAATCCGGCCAGTAAGTTTCGGTGAAATACAGTTCGGTATAGGCGAGCTGCCAGAGCAGGAAGTTGGAAATGCGTTCTTCGCCGCCGGTCCGTATGAAAAGGTCAGGCTCGGGCGCGTAGGCCATTACGAGATGTGGCGACAATTGTTCTTCTGTATAGTTGGTGTCGCCCTTGTTGGCGGCAACCATCTTTGCCACTGCCTGCATGATGTCCCAGCGTCCGCCGTAATTCGCGCAGATGGTGACTGTAAGCCGTTCATTGTTCGCCGTCTTGCGCTCGGCGTTTGCAATCATGTCCTGCAGGTTGCTGTCGAAGCGGGAAAGGTCGCCTACTACCTTCAGCCGGATACCATTCAGATGCATCTTCGCGATTTCGCGCTCCAGCGCAGTCACGAAAAGACGCATGAGCAAGGACACCTCGTCCGCCGGACGGCGCCAGTTCTCGGAACTGAAAGCGAACAGGGTCAGATATTCGACCCCTCGCTCGATGCATGCTTCAACGACTTTCCGTACCGTTTCCACGCCTTTCCCGTGTCCTGCCACTCGCGGCAGAAAACGCTTGGTTGCCCAGCGCCCGTTGCCATCCATGATGATGGCGATGTGCCGCGGTACGACAGAGCTATGTGGTACCGCCTGCGTTGAGCTTGGATGCGTCATGTATTGGGGAAAGCGAAAAATAAAGAAGTGGAAACGATGGTCGGGAGCGGATGACGATAATCAGACCGTCAGCAATTCCTTCTCTTTTTCGGTGATCAGCTTGTCAACTTCCGCCACGAATCTGTCGGTAAGTTTCTGAATATCGTCCTGCGCGCGACGTTCATCGTCTTCGGAACAGGCCTTGTCCTTCAACAGCTTTTTGAGCGCTTCGTTGGCATCGCGCCGGATATTGCGTATCGCGACCTTGGCATCCTCGCCCTCGCCTTTGACGACCTTCGTGAGATCTTTCCGACGCTCCTCGGTCAAGGGGGGAGTCGGAATCCGTATCAGGTCACCCTGGGTCGCCGGATTCAGCCCGAGATCGGATTCGCGGATCGCTTTTTCGATTACGGACACCATTTTCTTTTCCCAGGGTTGCACACCGATCGTGCGAGCGTCGATCAGCGTCACATTCGCCACCTGGCTCAACTGGGTCGGAGTGCCGTAATAGTCGACCTGGATATGGTCGAGAATTCCTGTATGCGCACGACCGGTACGCACCTTCGCCAAGTCGGCTTTGAGCGTTTCAATCGATTTCTGCATCTTTTGATCGGCTGTTTTTTTGACGTCAGCGACTGACATGTTTTTCTCCTCTAATACAACGGGTAACGCTAATGTTATACGTGAACCAGGGTACCCTCGTCTTCACCCTCGATGACGCGCTTGAGCGCACCCGGTTTGATGATCGAAAATACCTTGATCGGCAGCTTCTGGTCCCGGCACAGGGCGAACGCCGTTGCATCCATGACTTGCAAATGCTTTGCAATCGCTTCATCAAAGGTGATGGTGGCGTAGCGTGTCGCATTGCGATCCTTGTTCGGATCCGCGCTGTAGACGCCGTCGACCTTGGTTGCCTTCAATACAATTTCCGCTCCGATTTCGGAGCCGCGCAGCGCAGCGGCGGTATCAGTGGTGAAAAACGGGTTGCCCGTGCCTGCGGCGAATACCACCACCTTGCCCTCTTCCAGATATTGCAGCGCCTTGGGACGCACATAGGGTTCCACTACTTGTTCAATACCGATCGCGGACATGACGCGCGCGGTCAATCCGATCTGGCGCATGGCGTCGGCCAGAGCGAGCGAATTCATCACGGTAGCCAGCATGCCCATATAGTCCGCGGTTGCCCTGTCCATTCCCTGTGCCCCGGGGGCCACGCCTCTAAAAATATTGCCACCGCCTATGACGATTGCAAGTTCCACACCCAGCTTCGCCACTTCGGCGACATCCGCCACCATCCGCTCGATGGTTGAGCGATTGATCCCGTACGCGTCATCACCCATCAATGCCTCACCGGAGAGCTTGAGGAGAACGCGCTTATAAGCTGGTTTTGTCATGGGCTAAATTCCTAATGATATCCGGTTCGAGTTGGGTCGTTTTTAGTTGATTTCATTTTCGCTTAGCCGTTTGAATCTAACGATAGAGGAAATCTGGTTCAGGTAAAACATTCGAGGATTGATATAACACAAGCAGGTAAACAAGCGTCAATTTACTGGCAATTCATGTAGAACAGGTTCATGAATGCATGGACCATGCCGCGCTGCACCTGCCGGCCGATGAATCAATTGCAACAAACCGCATCCGCGGATCGATCAACTGAATCAGGGCCAGTCAGAAAAACGGGCCTTTCGGCCCGCTTTCATTTTGCTTACGCCTGCTTGGCCGCCGCAACTTGCGCTGCAACCTCGGCAGCAAAGTCATCCTGCTTCTTTTCAATGCCCTCACCGACGACATACATCGTAAACGACTTGACAGTAGTATTCGCGGCCTTGAGCATCTGCTCAACCGTCTGCTTGTCGTTTTTCACAAACGGCTGATTGAACAGCGACACTTCCTTCAGATACTTCTGCACCGTGCCCTCGACCATCTTCGCAACGATGTCGGCCGGCTTGCCGGATTCAGCCGCCTTCTGGGTTGCGATCGAGCGTTCCTTCTCGATCATATCAGCAGGAACTTCATTTGACGACAGAGCCACCGGTTTCATCGCGGCCGCGTGCATTGCCACGTCTTTTCCGACTTGCTCGTCCGGACCGTCGAATTCGACGATGACGCCGATACGGGTGCCGTGAAGATAGGAGGTCAGCTTGGCGCCGGTTTCATAACGCTTGAAGCGGCGGATGGACATGTTCTCGCCGATCTTGCCAACCAGTGCGGCACGCACTTCTTCGACCGTTTTTCCCTCGAGCGGCAGGGCTGACAGAGCTGCGATGTCGGCCGGATTTTTCTCGGCGATCAGCTTGGCGACAGCATTGGCCAAGCCAATGAATTCATCGTTTTTCGTTACGAAGTCGGTTTCGCAGTTGATTTCCACCAACGCGCCGATTCCACCGGAAATGTAGGCCGCGATGACGCCTTCAGCGGTAACACGGGAAGCCGCCTTCGAAGCCTTGCTGCCCAGCTTGACGCGCAAGATCTCTTCGGCGCGCGCCATATCGCCGTCTGCTTCGGTCAACGCCTTCTTGCATTCCATCATCGGTGCGTCGGTCTTCGCGCGTAGTTCGCCTACCATCGCTGCGGTAATTGCCGCCATATCATTCTCCTAATCCAGTGAGCGTCCTGTCGGACGCAGTCATTCAAAATATGTTCATGCGAGATCAAAAAAAAGGGGCGAACCGCTGTTGCCCCTTCTTCAAGCCCAACACATCAGGCGCAGGGCTTATGCCTGCTCGCTGACCTCGACAAATTCGTCCGCGCCGCCCTTGACTTGCTCGACCAGGTCGTTGGTTGCGTTGGCGCGTCCTTCCAGGATGGCGTCCGCAACTCCGCGTGCGTACAGAACGATGGCTTTCGACGAGTCGTCATTGCCGGGGATGACATATGTGACGCCTTCAGGCGAATGATTGGTATCAACCACGCCGATCACAGGGATGCCAAGCTTGGCTGCCTCGGTAATAGCGCCCTTGTGATAGCCGACATCGACCACGAAAATCGCGTCCGGAATTCCGCCCATGTCCTTGATGCCGCCGATCGATTTCTGCAGCTTTTCAAGTTCGCGGTTGAACATCAGGGCTTCCTTCTTGCTCATCTTTTCGACCGAGCCGTCTTCGATAGCCGCTTCCATGTCCTTCACGCGCTTGATCGAAGTCTTGATGGTCTTGAAATTGGTGAGCATGCCGCCCAGCCAGCGCTGGTCGACGTAGGGCATGCCGGCGCGTTGCGCTTCGGCGGCAATGATGTCGCGCGCCTGACGCTTGGTGCCGACGAGAAGAATGGTGCCGCGGTTGGATGCCAGCTGACGGATGTACTTCATCGCCTCCTGGTACATGCCAAGCGTTTTTTCCAGATTGACAATGTGGATCTTGTTGCGATGACCGAAGATATACGGGGCCATCTTGGGGTTCCAGAAGCGGGTTTGGTGTCCGAAATGGACACCGGCTTCCAGCATTTCACGCATGGTAACGGACATAATTTCTCCAGGGTTAGGTCTGGAATCCGGTCAGTCACCCAGATGTCTGCTGGGCACCCTTTTCAACCGGATTCGCGTCTTTTCAAAAACTACTCGGATTCACTTGAGGTATTTCGTTCAAGCTAACCCAAGATTCTACCCCAAAATGCCGGTTTGTTCCAAGCGCGACCCACCCTGCCGCATGCGGAGCTTATGTCGCTCGTCTATAATTCGATATTGATTATTTCACGCTGTCCTCCAGCGAACTCCGGCTCCATATGGCTTCCATTTCGATCAAAAACGAAGACGACATCAAAGGCATGCGTCTTGCCGGCCGCCTTGCGGCCGAGGTCCTCGATTACATCCAGCCTTTCATCATTCCGGGAGTTACTACCGGCGAACTTGATCGCCTGTGTCATGAATACATGACAAATGTTCAAGGCTCGATACCCGCACCTCTGAATTACTGCCCGCCAGGCTACACGCCTTTTCCGAAAGCGATTTGCACTTCCGTCAATGACGTGGTCTGCCATGGAATTCCGGGTGACAAAGTGCTCAAGAACGGCGATGTTGTCAATCTTGACATCACCGTTATCAAGGATGGGTATCACGGCGATACCAGCCGCATGTTTTTTGTCGGCGAACCTTCCATCCTTGCCAGGAGGTTGACTGAAATCACGTTCGAATGCATGTGGCTGGGCATTTCGAAAATCAAGCCGGGCGCGCACCTTGGCGACATAGGCTATGTCATCCAGCAACATGCCGAGAAAGCCGGCTACAGCGTGGTGCGTGAATTCTGCGGACATGGCATCGGCAAGGTTTTCCATGAAGAACCGCAGGTGCTGCATTACGGTCGTCCCGGCACGCTCGAAAAGCTCGAAGCCGGCATGATTTTCACCGTCGAGCCGATGATCAACTCGGGCCGCCGGGAAATCCGCGAAATGAATGACGGCTGGACGATCAAAACCAAGGATCGCAGCCTTTCAGCACAGTGGGAACATACGGTGCTGGTAACGGAAACCGGCTATGAAGTGCTGACGGTTTCTCCACGAATGCCCGCCCCGCCCGCTTTCATCAAGCAGGACGCCACGCAACCCCTTTCCGCTTAGACCAAGGACATGGCGTCCCTCGCGCTGGCGCTCAAGGAGCAGCTCAAGACCGAGCATCAGTCGATCGTCGCGGCATTCCGTGCGGATGGCAAGCCGGAAAAGCTGCTGGCCGATCTGCGTCGCAGCGTGGACGCCGCGTTGACCAGGGCATGGCATGAATTCAACCTCCCGTCGGAAGCAGCGCTTGTGGCCGTGGGAGGATATGGCCGTGGCGAGTTGTTTCCTTACTCCGACGTCGATGTCCTGATCCTTCTCGATTCCACCCCGGACACGACGCTTCAGCCGAAACTCGAGGAACTGGTTCAATTGCTCTGGGACATCGGCCTCGAGATTGGGCACAGCATCCGCTCCATCGACGAATGCCTGACCGAGTCCGCCGCCGACATCACGGTGCAAACCAGCCTGCTCGAAGCCCGGCTGATCACCGGAAATCGCAAGCTGTTCCGATCGCTTCAGAGTCGCTTTCAGGCCGCGCTGGACCCGCAAGCCTTTTTCCAGGCCAAGACGCTGGAATTGCGGCAGAGGCATGCGAAATACGAAGACACGCCCTACAGTCTCGAGCCGAATTGCAAGGAGAGTCCGGGCGGCCTGCGCGATCTCCAGGTCATTTTGTGGGTTGCCAAGGCGGCCGGGCTGGGCGACTCTTGGCGCAAGCTGGCGGAGCGAGGGCTGATCACATCGGTGGAAGCGCGCCAGCTGACCCAGAAGGAACGAGCGTTCAAGGACATCCGCATACGTCTGCATATCCATGCCGGACGCAGGGAGGACCGGCTGGTCTTCGACGTGCAGACCCCGATCGCCGAATCGTTCGGTTACAGAACAACCGATACCCGGCGCGCGAGCGAATATCTGATGCAGCATTATTACTGGGCCGCCAAGGCGGTGACGCAGCTCAATACGATCCTGCTGCAAAACATCAAGGCGCAATTGTTCCCGCAAGCCGGCTCGCCGCAACCGATCAACGAACGTTTCGATCAAATCAACGGATTGATCGATATTGCCAGGGACGACACCTTCGAAACGACGCCGTCGGCGATGCTGGAAGTGTTTCTGCTTATTGCCCAGCATTCGGAACTGAACGGCATGACGGCGCGCACCCTGCGCGCGTTATGGCATGCCCGTTTCAAGATCGACAATGCCTTCAGGCGCGACCCCGGCAACCGCGCGCTGTTCCTGCAAATCCTGCAGGCGCCTCAGGGCATCACGCATGCGCTGCGAGGCATGAATCAGACCAGCATACTGGGACGCTACCTGCCGAACTTCCGCCGCATTATCGGCCAGATGCAGCACGATCTTTTCCACGTCTACACGGTAGACCAGCACATCCTGATGGTGGTGCGCAACGTGCGGCGCTTCACCATGGCCGAGCATGCGCACGAATATCCATTCTGCAGCCAGCTGGCGGCGAACTTCGCCAAGCCGTGGCTGCTATATATCGCGGCGCTGTTCCACGACATTGCCAAGGGGCGCGGTGGCGATCACTCGGAACTGGGAATGGCGGATGCGTCCCGCTTTTGCAAGGAGCACGGTCTTGCGCCGGAGGATACGGAACTGGTGGTGTTCCTGGTCAAGCATCATCTGGCAATGTCGCAGGTTGCGCAGAAGCAGGACCTGTCCGACCCGGATGTGATCCGGAATTTCGCCAACCTGATGAAGGACGAGCGCCATCTCACCGCCTTGTACCTGTTGACGGTGGCTGACATACGCGGCACCAGTCCCAAAGTCTGGAATGCGTGGAAAGGCAAACTCCTCGAAGACCTTTACCGGATGACGCTACGGGTGTTCGGCGGCGAGAACCCGTCCGCGGATCACGAGCTGGAAAATCGCCAGAGCGAAGCGCTCGCAACGCTGCGACTCTACGGCCTGCCCGAAAACGCCCATCAGCGCCTCTGGCAGCAGCTCGATGTCGCCTACTTCCTGCGCCATGACGCATCCGATATCGCCTGGCAGACCCGCTCGCTTTACAACCGCACCGATAGCGACAGCGCGGTGGTGAAATGCCGCCTCGCGCCGATCGGGGAAGGTCTGCAGGTCGCCGTGTATGTAAAGGACCAGCCGGATCTGTTCGCGCGCATCTGCAGCTACTTCGACCGCAAGAATTTCAGCATCCTCGACGCGAAAATCCACACGACGAGGCACGGTTATGCGCTGGATACCTTTCTTGTGTGCGACCCGGTATTTGCCAACAGTTACCGCGACATCATCAGCCTGATCGAGCATGAACTCAAGGAACTGATACAGTCGAAGGCAGAATTGGCCCCGCCTACCAAGGCCCGCCTGTCGCGCCTGTCACGTACCTTCCCGGTGACTCCGACCGTGGATTTGCGACCGGACGAACGAGGCCAATACTATTTGCTCTCGGTATCCGCCAACGACCGCAACGGCCTGCTGTATTCGATCGCGAATGTATTGGCGAAATACAGGGTCAACCTGCATACCGCGAAAATCATGACGCTCGGCGAACGAGTGGAAGACGTATTCATCGTCGATGGCCCGGTCCTTAACAATGCGCGCTCGCAGATCCAGCTCGAGACCGAGCTGCTCGATGCGCTGCGCGTTTGATATCACTTCAACGCTTTTCCGACAACAACCGCCTGACCAATATGACTGAGCTTGTCCGCCTCTCCAAACGCATGTCCGAACTCGGCCTCTGTTCACGCCGCGAGGCCGATGAATGGATAGAGCGCGGCTGGGTGCGCGTCGACGGCAAGATCGTGTCCGAACTGGGCAGCAAGGTGCTGCCGCACCAGCGCGTCACGGTAGAACGCCAAGCCAGCGCGCAACAGGCACGCCGGGTGACGGTCATCATCAACAAGCCGATGGGATACGTCAGCGGTCAGGCCGAGGATGGATACAAGCCGGCGGTAACGCTGGTGTCGGCCGAAAGCCGATGGAAAGGCGATACCGCCGATATCCAGTTTCACCCGAGCCAGTTGCGCAGCCTGGTGCCGGCCGGCCGCCTCGATATCGATTCGGTCGGCATGCTGGTCCTCACGCAGGACGGTCGCATCGCAAAACAATTGATCGGCGAAGATGCCTCGATCGAAAAGGAATACCTGGTGCGCGTCGCCTACACGAAGCCGGGCAGACTGCCGGATGCCGATCTGAAGCGTCTGAACCACGGACTGTCCCTCGACGGCAAAAAACTGCTGCCGGCCAAAGTCCGCTGGCAAAACGAGGATCAGCTCAGCTTCGTGCTGCGCGAAGGGAAGAAAAGGCAGATACGGCGCATGTGCGAAGCGGTAGGACTGAAAGTGCTCGGACTCAAACGCGTACGCATCGGCCGCATCATGCTCGGCGATCTGCCGACCGGGCAATGGCGTTACCTGCGTCCCGAAGAGCGCTTCTAACTCCAGTTCCAGTTCTAGCTCTACACCCGCGCCCCCGCCTCCCCGCGCGCATCGTCCTCGATTTTTTCGGATCGCACCGCCGCCACCCCCACCGGCTGTATCAACCCCTCCCCAGCCGCATGCGCCGCCGCGAACTCGCTGTCCGGAACCATGATCAGCTGCGTGCCGGTCGTGCGTACTTC
>JAQGLQ010000335.1 GCA_028292785.1 Noviherbaspirillum sp.
CGCGAAGGTTGTCCCTGCATCGGCAAGTAGGGCGTGTTGGGCATGAGGCAGCAAGCAATGATGCCGCCCATGAGGTTGAAGAGGAAGTTGGCGACCGAACGATGCCGGATGTGCTCGATCTGACACAGATTCTTCAGTTCATCGATCACGGTTTCGATGCAAGCGGCGTCGAATCGAGCTCGCACAAACGTGCGAGAAACAAAACGCCCATCTCGCTGTACGGCGTCAGAAATTCAGAATGGATAGCTGATGCGCACCGCCACAAAATCGACGCCGCTATTCGGCTTCTTTAACCCGCCGTTCGAGAAATGCTGGTATTTCAGCCCGATGTCCAGTTTGTTTTTGAACACATATCCGATGCCGACATGGTCTCCAAACTGAAAACGCGTCGAGAGTCGGTCATCATTGTTATCGTACAAATCACTTAGATAATGCGCGCCGATTCCAGCCTCCACGTACGGACCCCTGAGCGTGTCCCTCTGGAACCGGAACACCGGAGTGATTCCGACAGCTACGATGTTCTGGCTGTTTCCCTCGATGTTGCGATGCTTCTTCGCATGCCAGTGTGCGAGCGTAAGATCCCAATAACCGCCGATGTGCGTACCGTTTGATTGGAACCATTGGTTCGTCCATTCCCACTGCATCGCGCCACGTATAAGGTCCGTCTGGTCGCCTTCTCCTAATTCGAACGATGCCGAATCTACCGCATGTGCGCCCGAATACGACATGGTGAAAATAAACCCTGCGGCAACCAACTTCCACATGGATTTCATACTAGTCATGCGTCAGCCTTCCAGTAAACTCTCAAAATAAGTTTCAGGGTGCCTAAATCCATCAAACGCCATTCACGGCACGCCTTCATATACATTGCATTTCGAAGGCGAAATATACAAGTTTCGGTGAGCATTGGTTTGCGCTATCCGCAATGGCGCTGCGGAAGGAGGATCAACTTCTGACGCCGCACAAAGGCGGAGCAAAGAAAACGATGCACAGGCCCCATGCGGCAATTTGCTCGACAAATTCACGCGCATGGCAGCACATCATCCTGACCTCGGCCAACACCAGGGAAATGTCTTAAGCAACAGGGAGCGCCCACCCCGCAGCACGGTCGACCGCGCGCCGCCAAGCGTGAAGGCGCGACATGCGTTCCTCATTTGACATCTCGGGTTCGAAACGGCGGTCGGCCTTCCACTGAGCAGCAATTTCGCTTTCCGACCCCCAAAATCCCAGCGCCAAGCCGGCAAGATAAGCTGCGCCGAGCGCCGTCGTTTCGGTCACCACGGGCCGAACCACCGGTACACCGAGCACATCAGCCTGAAATTGCATCAACAGATTATTGCGCGCGGCACCGCCATCAACGCGGAGTTCCTGCAATTCAATCGTCGAATCCCTTTGCATCGCCTCCAGCACGTCGGCGCTCTGATAGGCGATGCTCGCCAGTGCAGCTCTCGCGATATGGGCCTTGGTGGTGCCACGGGTCATGCCAACGATGGCACCGCGCGCATAAGCGTCCCAATGAGGGGCGCCCAATCCCGCAAACGCTGGAACGAACATGACTCCGCCCGTATCCGGCACGCTCGCAGCCAACGCTTCCACTTCGGAAGAGTTCTGAATAATGCCTAGGCCATCCCGCAACCACTGCACGGCGGCACCTGCCATAAACACACTGCCTTCGAGCATGTAGTCCGATTGCCACGCCGGCTCGCAGCGACGCGACCAGCCGATCGTTGTCAGCAGATTGTTACGCGAGTCGACTGCTTCCTTTCCGGTATTCATCAGCATGAAGCAGCCGGTTCCATAAGTATTCTTGGCCATACCCGGCTGGTGGCATGCTTGCCCGAACGTTGCCGCCTGCTGATCGCCAGCGATGCCGGCAACCGGGATCGAAATTCCGAACAACTCCTCTGCGGTACCGCCGACCAGCCCGCTGCTTGGAACTATTCGTGGTAGCACCGCAGGTGGAATATCAAGCAGACGCAGCAATTCTTCATCCCACGCAAAGGTGTGAATATTGAAGAGCAGGGTACGCGATGCATTGCTCGTGTCGGTGACATGCGAACCGCAGAGCTTGAAGACCAGCCACGAGTCGACAGTGCCAAAAGCGAGTTCGCCCCGTTCCGCTCTATCACGCGCGCCGGGAATATGATCGAGCAGCCATTTCAGCTTGGTGCCTGAAAAGTAGGCGTCGATGACCAGGCCGGTCTTCTGCTGAAAGAGTGCCGTCCTGCCGTCCCCGCGCAATGTATCGCACATGTCGGCCGTGCGCCGATCCTGCCAGACGATCGCATGCGCCAGCGGCTCGCCGGTAGCGCGGTCCCACAGCACGGTGGTCTCGCGCTGATTGGCGATCCCTATCGCGACGATCTCGTGCGCGGAACAACCCGATTCCAGCAGCACCCGCCGCGCCACCGCGAGCTGGCTATGCCAGATATCGTTTGCATCGTGTTCGACCCAGCCGGGCTGCGGAAATATCTGGGGGAATTCCTGTTGCGCTACGCCCTTGATCCTTCCTCCATGATCGAACAGGATGGCTCGCGAACTGGTCGTGCCCTGATCCAGCGCGAGAACGTAGCGGCTCATGATTGCAATGGCTGATAGGCGGGTTCGGGGCGCCCCGGCACGTCAACGCGTATCGCCAGCACGCAACCCGAGAGCGGATATCGGGCAAGTTCTGCATCAGGCCGATTGTGGCGCGCGCTCGTCACATACAAGGTGCGAAAATCCGGTCCGCCGAATGCCACCATGGTCGGGCAGCGCACCGGCAATGCGATTTCACGCAGTACTTCGCCGGTCGGGGACAAACGCAATAT
>JAQGLQ010000358.1 GCA_028292785.1 Noviherbaspirillum sp.
AGTACCCTCAATGCGAAGGCGCCCGGATGTTTGAGCACCTGCCGGGCATAAGTCCCGATCATGTTCATTTTCGAGTAGTCGGCAATGTAGCATTGTCGACCTTGCCGCCGATTTTGTCCGGCCCGATATGATGCCGCCGGAAGCAAAAGCAGGAAAGCTTGCACTTGCGCAAAGAGTGGCGTCCGCTCAAGGCTGATCGCGCTTGACGGCGACCAGCGGCAACATGTCCGATACCTGCAAGGATGGCCGGTTCGCTTCAGGCGCGGCCAGAGGCCGGGTTTCCACCATGGTCGCAAGGCAGCGTCTGGTCAGCGCATGATAACTGTGCGTGCCGTCGCGCTTCCAGGCAATTTCCTGCTCGCTCAGCTCGCGCACCGCTTTCGCCGGCACGCCCGCGACCAGGAAACGCGGCGCGACTTTCATTCCGGCCCTGACAAAAGCGCTGGCGGCCACCATCGCCTGTTCGCCGATCTCCGCCTCGTCCATCACTACCGCATTCATTCCCACCAGCGCGTCGCGCCGCACAACGCAGCCGTGCAGCACCGCGCCATGGCCGACATGTCCGTTCTCTTCGATCACGGTGTCCGAATTCGGAAAGCCGTGCACCACGCAGGTGTCCTGCAGATTGGAGCCGGCCTTCATCACGATCCGCCCGAAATCGCCGCGCAGGCAGGCATTCGGCCCGACATAGCAGTCCGGCCCGATGATGACGTCGCCGATCAGCACGGCGGTCGGATGAACATAGGCGCCGGGATCGACCACCGGGATGACGCCTTCGATTGCATAACATGGCATGGAGGTCTCGTCTTTCGTGACTGGAACGATTTGAATGAATGATGCGTTCTTCGCCCGCTAATGCGGCGGCGCGACGTCTATCATGGCCTCCACGCGCGCAGCGAAGATATCCATGCCGAACGGCTTGGTCAACAGTTCCATGCCCGGCTTGAGCGGCTCCGACCCCAGTACCGCCTTCTCGGCATAGCCGGTAATGAACAGCACCTTGAGCCCCGGCCGCAGTCGCCTCGCCGCCCCGGCGAACTGCCGGCCGTTCATGTCGCCGGCAAGGCCGACATCGGTCACCAGCAGATCGATGCGCGGCGCGGCCTGCGCCAGTTGCAGGCCCTGCGAAGCATCCGCCGCGGCGAGCACTTCATATCCCAGCAGGTCGAGCATTTCGACCAGCACTTCACGCAGGGCAAGCTCGTCGTCGACGACCAGTACCGTGGTTCGGGCCCCGGCCGGCGCGGGCGCCCCGGCTTCCGGCGCCGCTTCGCCGCGCGGCTCGCGGTCCAGCTTCGGCAGCTTGATGCGCACCGTCGTGCCTTTGCCGGGTTCGGAATAGAGTCGTACGTGTCCCCCGGACTGTTTGACGAAGCCGTAGATCATGGACAGCCCCAGTCCCGTTCCGTGACCGATCGGCTTGGTGGTGAAGAACGGATCGAATGCGCGGGCAAGCACCTCGGGAGTCATGCCGGTTCCGGTGTCGGTCACGCTGATGGCGACATACTCGCCGGGGGCGACGTCCGCAAAGGCATTGACGTAAGCATCGTCGAGAGTCACTTCGGATGTTTCGAGCAGCAGGCTGCCGCCCGCGGGCATGGCGTCACGCGCATTGATCACCAGGTTGAGCAGCGCACTTTCCAGTTGGTGCGGATCGCACAAGGTGTTGCATTCCTTTTCCGTGAATCGCATTGCCACCGCGATCGACGGTCCCGCCGTGCGCTGGATCAGCTCGGCCATGGACGCGAGCAGGCGGTTGAGATCGGTCGGTCGCGGGTCCAGCGTCTGTCGCCGCGAAAAGGCCAGCAGCCGGTGCGTCAGCGCCGCCGCGCGGTTGGCGACCGCCTTGGCTGCCGCGATATAACGCCCGAGCTCGGCGGCGCGGCCCTGTCCCAGGCGAATCTCCATCATCTCGAGGTTGCCCATCATGCCGCCGAGCAGATTGTTGAAGTCGTGTGCAATGCCGCCCGTCAGCTGTCCGACGGCCTCCATTTTCTGCGACTGGGCCAGCGCTTCTTCCGCCTGGCGCAAGGCCGCGGCCTGCTCCTTTTCCGCCGTGATGTCGCGCGCCACGCCGTACAGCAGGTCGCCTTCCGGCACGATAGTCCAGGACAGCCAGCGGTAGCTGCCATCCTTGTGCAGATCGCGCACCTCGTAGCGCACCAGCGGCTCGCCCGCGGCTAATATGCGCATCCGTTCCAGCAGCTCCTCACGCTGTTCCGGATGGACGAGTTCGATGAAGGGAACGCTCGTCGCCTCCTGCTCCGACCAGCCGAGAATTCCGGTAAAGGCAGGATTCACGCTGAGGAAGCAGCCCTTGAGCGAAGCCACCGCGAAGATGTCGCGCGACATGCGCCACACGCGGTCGCGATCCGCCGTGCGGACGGCCACGCGCTGTTCAAGTATCTCGTTGAGCCGGCGCAGCGACTGCTCGACCGTCTTGCGCTCGCTGATGTCGCGATAGAAGACCGCCAGTCCTTCTTCCATCGGGTAGGCGCGCCTTTCGATCCACACGCGTCGCCCATCCTGAAAAGTATGGTGTTGCTCGAGGCTGACCGGCAGCCGTTTCTTCATCGCGCGCCGGTACAGGCGCATCGCCGCCCAGCGCTCCGATCCCGGCCATGCCTCGGTGTGCGGCTTGCCGACGAAGTCAGACGCCGGCCGCTGTTCGAGCCGCAATGCCTCGGCATTGATCTGCAGCACACGCAACTCGTGATCGAGCAGGACGAAGCCTTCGGCCATGCTCTCCAGTACCCCCTGGCTGCGGTCGCGCTCGACGCGCAGCGCAGCTTGCGCGCGGGCGCGCTCCACCGCGTTCCAGGCGCGCTCGGCGACATCCTCCGCGATGGTCACATCGTGGATGGGCCAGCGGCGCGGCCTGCCGTGGTTGACGAGCAGCACCGCCTTGAGCTCGCCCTGCCTGACGATCGGCACGGCGATCGCACTACGGGTGGCAATTTCCTGGAAATCCACCAGGCACTGGGGCGGCCGCGCGCGCGGGTCGGCCAGAACATCGTCGATGACCAGCGTGCGGCCGAGCCTGAGTTCGGCAAGATTGGCTTGCCCATAGGTGTCGAGCGGACGCAGGCCGGTCCGGGTGGAGACCGTGCCGTCCACATAATTGGAATGCAGCATCGCCAGGCCGCGCTCCTCGTCGACATCGACGAACAGCACACGGTTGACACCGAGGTACTCGCCGAGCGACTCGCTAGCCTTTCCCATGATCTCGTAGGGGTCGGAGAGCCCGCGCAGGCGGTCGGTCATCTCCAGCTGAAACGATTGCCGGTGCTCGGCGTACACATGTGCCGTGGTTTCGGTGCAGACGCAGAACGCGCCCGCGACCTTGCCGTCGTCATCGTGCAGCGGCGAATACGAAAAGGTGAACCACGCGGGCTCGGGGTGGCCGTAACGCGTCAGCGTGACTGGCATGTTGTCGAAAAAACTGGATTCGCCGGCAAGCGCGCTGCCGATGATCGGCTCGATGTCCGGCCAGGCCTCGGGGAAGATATCGGAATACGCTTTGCCCAGCGCGGCGGGATGACGCGCCCCGAGGATCGGAATATAGGCGTCGTTGTAGAGGCAGAGCATCTCCTCGCCCCATAGCACGAACATCGGGAATTTCGAGCGCAGCGCGAGGCCGACAACGCGGCGCAGATATGGCGGCCACGACGCCGGTGCGCCGAGCGAGGTTCCGCTCCAGTCGCGCGTACGCATGCGCACGCTCATCTCGCCTTTGCAGGCGAGGAAGTCAAAGGTGGCGGCTCTATGGTCCACGGGGCGCTCTTGATGCAAGTGGTTGGCCGGCACATGCGGCGCATTGACAAACCGGCAAGGGTTGGCTTGGTGGCCGTATGTACCCTGGGAACACGATTGGTATTGTATAGCCTGATGGACTGGGGTTGCTTGCGGGCGAACTTTCCGGTGAAAGAATTCCGCGCCGGCCCGGCCTTAACGGCGCCGGTTCGGCCGTTTCGCCAGCGCCAGCACGGCGGCCACCAGTTCCCCAGGCTCGATCGGCTTGACGAGGTGCGTGTCGAATCCCGCGAGGAGCGCGCGCTCGCGGTCCTGGCTGCGCGTGAAGGCGGTAACCGCCGATGCCGGAATATCGCGATTCGGGCCGGCGGAAGCGCGGAGTTCTTCGATCAGGCGGAAACCGTCCTTGCCCGGCATGCCGATGTCGGACAGGAAGACGTCGAAGGATTCGCCGGCGAGCAAAGCAAGCGCCTCGTTGGCGTTCGAGGCGATCACGACCTCCGCGCCATAGACGCGCAGCACCCGCTCGATGACGTCCAGCGTATCGGTATCGTCGTCGACGGCCAGAACGCGCAGGCCTTTCACCTTCTGGAAATCATGCCGGCCATCGACCTGGCTTTCGAAGGCCTTTACTTCATGTTCGCGCATGACCGCGACCGGGAATGCCACCGTGAAGCAGGCGCCCTTTCCGATCCCTTCGCTATACGCCCGCACCGTGCCTCCATGCATCTCCACCAGGCTTTTGACCACCGAGAGTCCGATGCCGAGTCCGCCGTGGCGCCGTGTCGGGCCGCTGTCGGATTGGCGGAAGCGGTCGAAGATATGCGGCAGGAAGTCGGGATCGATGCCGATGCCGCTATCCTTGACGGCGATCCGGACCGACGATCCGGCGCGCTCGAGGGAGATATGGATGGAGCCCTTTTCGGGTGTGAACTTGATGGCGTTCGAGAGCAGGTTGGAAACGATTTGCCCGACGCGCGCTTCGTCGCCGCGCACCGGGGGCGGCACCGGGTCGTACCTGGTGGTGAGCGTGATCGCCTTCCTGTCCGCCGCCGGCTGAACGGCGTCTACCGCCGAGCGCACGGAGTGCAGCAGGTCGATTGGGCCAAGGTCGATGCGCAGCGTGCCGGAGACGATGCGCGACATGTCGAGTATGTCGTCGATCAGCTTGGCCTGGATGCGCGCATTCCTTTCGATGACGGAGAAAGCTTCCAGTTCCTGCTGCCGCGACAGGCGGCCCAGCTGCAGCAGATGCGCCCATCCCAGGATGGCGCTGAGCGGCGTGCGCAATTCATGCGAAACGGTGGCAAGGAACTCATCTTTCAGATGGCCCGCGCGCACCGCTTCCATGCGTGCGAAGCGTTCCCGTTCGAGCAGATCGGCGACCTGGGCATCGCGCACGCCGATCGCGCGCCGCGCGCCGGCGAGATCGAGGGCCGTGCGCACCGCCGCCGGCAGCTTGGGGAATTCCTCGGCGCGCTTGACGATATAGTCCGATA
>JAQGLQ010000408.1 GCA_028292785.1 Noviherbaspirillum sp.
TGGCTCCGACGGTATCGCTCATCTGTACTCTTCCGTCGTTGCCAGGACAGTTCGTATTGATGGAACCGTTTCCTGGCCGAGTCATGCATCATTCATTTATGCATCGTTTTTACTGGTAAAAAATTGAGGGGGCTCAAGCCCCGCTTCTCTCTGGTAATTTTGTTTGAAAGCTTTTGTTGCAGCGCATATCTGACAATTAAACCCGGATAAAATCCACGCAGCGGGGCTTGGCGAGGCGCCGGCGGTGGAAATAACTTCGGGATGTAATCGAGAGAAATGTCGGAAACGCGAGCGGGTACGACAGGCAGAGCTTTTCCTGTTACACCCGCATGAGTGATTCGGAATTAGGCAGGCCTATTGAGGACGCTTGCCTCAATAGGCATTGCTGCCCGTCCATCCTTTGAATGCGGTCCAGATGATGATCCGGATGTCCATCCATAACGACCAGTTCTGGATGTAATGCAGATCGAATTGAACTCGCTTGGCCATCTTGTCCACCGTGTCCGTTTCGCCGCGATGGCCATGAATCTGCGCCCATCCGGTGATGCCCGGTTTGACCCGATGGCGCAACATGTAAAGCTCGACAACGCCTTTGTACATCTCGTTGTGTTGCAGGGCATGCGGCCGCGGCCCCACGACGGACATATCGCCGAGCAGGACATTGATGAATTGCGGCAGTTCGTCGAGGCTCGTGCGGCGCAGGAAGCCGCCGATCGGTGTAATACGCGGATCGTTCCGGGAGGCTTGCGTGACGACGCCATGTTCCTGATGGACCTTCATTGTGCGGAATTTATACACGTTGAATTTTTTTCCGTTCAGGCCAAGCCGCGGCTGACGGAAGAAGACCGGCCCCGGCGAAGTGGCTTTGATGCTGATGGCGATGGCGATGAACAAGGGCGCCAGCAGCATCAACGCGACCATGGCGAACACCTTGTCGAACATGTCTTTTGCGATACCGTTGAGACCGCTCGAAATCGGCTGGTTCAGGTCCACCGCCGGGAAGCCGAGGAAGTTGCCCATTTTCCTGCTGAGCATCTGCAGGCCGAGAATATCCGGCACCCAGCGAATGTCGACCAGGGCATTCCTCAGGTGGTACTGGAGTTCCTGCAGCTTCGGCGAAGCAACCAGCGGAAGAGTGATCCAGATTTCCTGAATCTCGTTGGCGACGACATAGTCATGTATTTCTTCGAGCGACTCGATGCGCGTGATATTGGGATCACGAATTTTCTCGGCATCCTTCGGATCGGCATGGACCGCCTTCACGTCGTAGCCCGCCCAATCCTGATAAATCGCGCGCCGGTGCATTTCCTGGCCGGTGCTGCCATATCCGACGATGAGTACTTTCTTGGCATTGAGGCCCTTGGCGCGCAGGTAGCGCAGGGAAAAATATACCGCCACGCGATACAGTACGAGCAAAGTCAGGCCGATCGTGAACCAGTAGAAGAGCCAGAGGCGGGAAACATGGCCCACATGATGAATAAGGAAGCTGAAAAAGAGGCCAATCAGCAGCACCAGACCCCATGACGCGCCCAGCCGTAGAAACATTTCCGGCATGGCCCGGCCGCGCCACGATGCGTACAGTTCTACCTCGCTGAAGAGCAAGAAGGCGAGACCGGTACAGAGATGAAGCAGAACAGTGTGAATGGGCGCCGTCTCCATGAACGGCACGTTGAAATGAATGGCGCCGGCAATCATTCCCGCAACCTCAAGCACGAGAATGTCCATCAGGCGCATCGATAGTTCCAACCGTGAAGAATTTCTGTTTAATAAGTCGTGCATATTCTTTAATGTTCGTCGGTTGCAACAAAAATCGAGTCGGTAAAGCCCCTTACGTCACTATCACTAAGCGAGCGCGACGTACTTTTACCGTTCTTGCAAAGCTGCGAATCGCTGACTATCGGTCCAGATCCGTATTAGCTTTTAAACAATATTAATCATTAAAACACCGAGAAATTTGCCAAGTAATGTTTGCTTGCGTCCTGTCAAACGCCTCGTTGCCGTCAGTCAAAGAACCGCTTGTTATGACTCAAATCCGTGGGATTGATACCACATGTCAGGGCCATGCAAGCACTGCAGGGAGCACTTTGGTCCTTACCAAGAGGTTGTCATGCCGATTATTCGACCAGTGATCGACGCATTCCAATGGTCCACGAATAATGCGAGCAAGCGATTGATTCATCGCATGCGCTATCATTCGTTTCATGACTAACGACGACACGCAACAACAATCGCTGTTCGATCAGATCGGCGGCGAGGCCAAGCTGCGCGAGCTGGTGGACCGCTTCTACGATCTGATGGAGCTCGAGCCTGACTTCGCAGGCATTCGCGCACTGCATCCGCCTACGCTGGACAATTCCCGCGACAAGTTTTTCTGGTTTTTGTCCGGCTGGACTGGAGGACCAAGCATGTATATCGAGCGTTTTGGCCATCCACGGCTGCGGGCACGTCATCTTCCCTATGCCATTGCCTCCGGCGAGCGCGATCAGTGGCTGCGTTGCATGGCGTGGGCCATGCAGGATGTCGGGATTGACGAGGCGCTGCAGGAGCGCCTGATGACCTCGTTTTATCAAACCGCCGACTGGATGCGGAACAAGGCAGGCTAGCGTTCTTCCGTCTCGATTCACGGCTACTGTCGGCTGCTCTCTCCGCGAACTACTTCATGACAACCATTGAGATCATCATGCTGCTGCTGTTGGTAGCGGTAGTCATACTGCAAATTTTCGGGCTTGCGCGCACCCGAGGCGAGGATGCATATCCGCAGCTGGCACAGTTGCGCGCCGATCTGCAGCAGCTGTGCGAACGCACCGAGCGTGAATTGAGAGCGGAGGTGCAAACCGCGGCGCAGGGTTCGCGCCAGGAACTGAGCGGAAATTTCGCTCAGTTCCAGCAGGCGCTCGCCGCGCAGCTCACCAGCGTGGCCACGCTGCAGAATCGGCAGATGGAGTCGTTCGCGCAGCAGCTCGCCAAACTCAATGAAGCCAATGCACAGCAACTGGAGGCCATGCGCAATGCGATCGCCTTGCAGGGGCGGGCCGGCCGGGAGGAGCAGTCGGCGGCAATCAAGCGGCTCAGCGATACCCTGAGCCAGGCGCTGGGCGCGTTGACCGAATCGAATGCGCAGCGCATGGCGGAGGTGCGCGCCACCCTGGAATCGAAAATCAGGGATCTGCAAACGGACAATGGCGCACGGCTCGAGGAAATGCGCAGGACCGTGGATGAAAAGCTGCACGCGACGCTGGAACATCGCTTGGGCGAATCGTTCAAGCTGGTGTCCGACCGGCTGGAGAAAGTCCACCAAGGTCTGGGAGAGATGCAGCAGCTTGCAATCGGCGTCGGTGATCTGAAGCGTGTCCTGACGAATATAAAGACGCGCGGCACATGGGGCGAAGTGCAGCTCGAAATGCTGCTTGAGCAGGTGTTGACGCCGGACCAGTACGCGAAGAACGTGGAAACCGTCCCGGGCACCGGCCAGCGGGTGGAATTCGCGATCAGGTTGCCCGGGCAGGGCGACGGACAGGTTCCTGTCTGGATGCCGATCGATGCGAAATTTCCGAAGGAGCAGTACGAACGCCTGATCGAGGCGGCCGAGTGCGCCGACGTCGACGGAGTAGCCGGCGCCGGCCGTGAACTCGAGCGGGCGGTGCGCATTGAAGCGAAAACCAGCGCGGACAAATATCTGTCCCCGCCCCTGACGACCGACTTTGCCATCATGTTTCTGCCTACCGAGGGCCTGTATGCCGAAGTGATGCGACGTCCGGGACTGGCGGATGAATTGCAGCGGGTGTGCCGCATTACCATTGCGGGGCCATCGACGCTGACCGCGCTGCTGAATAGCCTGCAGATGGGTTTTCGTACGCTTGCGTTGGAAAAGCGGTCGTCGGAAGTATGGCAGGTGCTGGGTGCGGTCAAGACCGAATTCGGCAAGTTCGGCGATGTTCTTGCCGCGACCAGGACTACCCTGGAGCGGGCCGCAAAAAATATCGAGCAGGCGGAAACCCGCAGCCGCCAGATGGCGCGCAAGTTGAAATCGGTCGAGGCATTGCCTGCGGAATCCGCCCAGCGTCTACTCGGCGTCGAAAGCACGGGGATCGGGGATGAAAGTGACGTCTGAGCATTGGGACGGCTCACGACGTTAGCTTGAACCAGAGCAACCGGGCGGCTCCGCTATCCGAGCTAAAATGGATGTTCGCTGTCGGTCTCGTCCGGCTGTCAATCAATTTAAAAAGACCATATGGAAATAGCTTTACTGTTCGGCCTCATTCTCTTGAATGGCGCTTTCGCCATGTCGGAGATCGCACTCATTACTGCACGCAGGGCGCGGCTGCAAAAGCTGGCGGAAGCCGGTGACCGCGGCGCGGCATCGGCCATGAAACTGGGCGAGGATCCGAACAGTTTTCTTTCCACGGTACAGATCGGCATTACATCGATCGGCATCCTGAACGGTATCGTCGGTGAAGCGACCCTGGCCCAGCCATTCGCGCTTTGGCTGCAATCGCTTGGCGTCAGGACCCCGCTGGCGGGCTATCTTGCAACCGGCCTCGTGGTTGTCAGCATTACCTATTTTTCGATCGTTCTCGGCGAACTGGTGCCCAAGCGCCTGGGCCAGATCAACCCTGAACCGCTCGCACGCCTGGTCGCTCGGCCCATGCTTTGGCTGGGCGCGATTACGAAGCCGTTCGTCAAATTGCTTTCGGGCTCCACGCAACTGGTTCTGCGTGCCTTGGGAATCAAGGAACGGTCGGACCAAAGCGTCACACAGGAGGAAATCAACCTGATGCTTGCCGAGGGATCGGACGCGGGCGTCATCGAGCAGCACGAACATGAAATGGTGCGCAATGTGTTTCGCCTCGATG
>JAQGLQ010000411.1 GCA_028292785.1 Noviherbaspirillum sp.
GAGAGCGAGCAGAGAGTCGAGCATGACAGGTTTGACGAGATGATGGTTAAAACCGGCCTCCAGCGCCTTCTCGCGATCGCGCGCCTGTCCATAGCCTGTCAGCGCGATGATCAATGTCCTTTCGAACTGCGGCAGCTTGCGCAGTGCGCGCGTGACGTCATAGCCGCTGGCGCCGGGCAGGCCGATATCCAGAAGAATCACGTCGGGATCGAAGGTCTGCGCGCCCTTGACCGCCGAATCCGCATCGTAAGCAAAGTCCGTTTCGTAGCCCGACACATCGAGAAACATCCGCAGCATCTCGACGGCGTCGGGATTGTCGTCAACCAGGAAAACTTTCAGCCTGCGCGCGTCCGCTTGCCCCCTCGCGGCGGGCGCCGGGGTCTCCGTCTTGGGCAGCGAAGCCGACAAAGGGAGGTATACCTTGAATATGCTTCCGGTGCCGGGGCCGGCGCTATATGCATGCACACGGCCGTTATGCAGGTCGACCAGTTTCTTCACCAGTGACAAACCGACGCCGAGCCCATCCTGTGCGCGGTCGGGCGATACATCGCCCTGCGCGAACAGGTCGAAAATACCGTCGATCGCATCGACCGATATGCCGATGCCCGTGTCTTCGACGCTGATCAGCAACTCGGTATCCGTCAGCGTGGCATGCAAGGTGATGCGGCCGCCCCTGGGCGTGTATTTCGCCGCATTGTGCAGCAGATTGCCGAAGATCTGCGTCAGGCGTATCGAGTCGCCATACACATGCACCGCCTGCTCCGGCAGATGCACATGCAGCGCATGACCCCGGCTGTTGATGAACGGCGCCGCGGTCTCGACCGCGGCATTGACGAAGGTTTTCAACTCGACATCCTGCGGCTTCAAGGTGACCTTGCCCTGCGAGATGCGCGAGATGTCGAGCAGATCATCGACCAGGCGCGCCAGATGATTGACCTGGCGCGATATGGTGTCACGGGCTTTTTCATGCACTGCGTTCGCATTGCCGTTCACGCTGCGCATCAACTCTACCGCCGTGCGGATCGGGCCGAGCGGATTGCGCAGTTCGTGCGCCAGCGTGGCCAGGAATTCATCCTTGCGGCTGTCGGCATCGTGACGCAATTTTTCCGCCGCCTTCTTTACCGAAATATCGCTGGTGATGCGCGCGATGCGCCGCACGCCTGGCGCGGTGTTCTTGACATGAAATCCACGATCGCGCACCCAGCGCACCGATCCGTCCGGGCGCACGATCCGGTACTCTTCATCGTAGTCGCCGCTCTGCAGCAATACTTCGAATGCGGCCCTCACCCGACGCCGGTCGGTTTCATGCACGGTTTCCAGCCAGCTGCGCAAATCCGTCCGGACCATGTCGGCGCTGCGACCCCAGAGCGCTTCAAATCCCGGACTGACATAGAGCAGCTCGAGTTCAAGCGGCGAGAAGATCCAGAATACGTCCTCGATGTTCTCGGCGATCTGCCTGAAGCGTTCCTCGCTTTCCAGCAGTTCGGTCTGGACCCGCCGCAGGCGCAGCAGCGCATTGACGTTGGCGACCAGTTCCTCTGCTTCGATCGGCGCCACCAGATAATTGTCCGCGCCGCCCTCGAGCGCGCGTATCTTGTCATTGCGGTGAATCAGCGCGGCCGAAGTTTGCAAAACCAGGATGGATGCGGTCGCGGGATCGGTCTTGATGATGCGGCATACCTCGAGGCCGTTGATATCGGGCAGCTTTACGTCAAGCAGTACCAGATCGGGCGTCCGCTGCTTGACGAGCGCAAGGGCATCGCTGCCGGTCGCGGCTTCGATCACTTCGAATCCCGCCACCTGCAATACGCGCGTTTTGACGTAGCGCGCGCCATCATTGTCGTCCACATTCAGGATGAGGGGTTCGCGGCTGCTCATGCTAGAGACTCCTCTGCATTCGCGATGTCGCCATATCCACATCCAGATGAGACACGCGGGCCGTGGTGTAGTCGACGGGGATCGTGAGCGTGAAGGTGGAGCCCGTGCCGAGAATGCTGCGCGCGCTGACTGTCCCGCCAAGCAGATCGGCCAGTTTTTTGCACAACGGGAGGCCGAGCCCGGTCCCCTTGCTGCGCTTTTGCAGGGGGTTTTCGATCTGGCTGAATTCCTCGAAGATCAACTGTAGGTTCGACTCGGCAATGCCAATGCCGGTGTCGCTTACTACCAGATCGATGACCGGTTCGCCGGGGTTCTGGACGGCCTCCACCCGTACTTCGCCCTTTTCGGTGAACTTCAACGCATTGGAAATGAAATTACGCAAAATCTGGGATACCTTGCCTTCGTCCGTATGCAGGGCCGGCGCGGCCGACCTGTTTTCAAAAATTAATTCCACCGCGCCCGACGATTCAAGCGGCCGCAGCATGCCGCGCAAGGCGCTGAAGAGTTCATCGACAGTGAAACTGACCGGCTTGACGTCGACTTTGCCGGCTTCGATCTTCGCCAGGTCGAGCAGGTCGTTCACCAGGTCGGTCAGGTCTTCAGCCGCCTTTTGTATGAACATCACCTGTTTCTCCTGTGCCTCATTCAATTCGCCATCGATCCCGCCCAGCAGTAATTGCGCCAGCGCGCGTATCGAACTCAGAGGCGTACGCAGTTCATGGCTGGTATTCGACAGGAATCGCGACTTCATGGCATCGGCGCGCCGCAGGTGCTCGGCCTTTTCTTCGATCTCCGCATACAGCGCGACCACGCCACGGTTGGTGTCTTCCAATTCGCGCGTCAAGGCCACCAGCTCATCCTGCCGCGAACGTAGCTCCGACAGAGTCTGCAGCAATTGCCTGTTCTGCAGACGATCTTCCTCGAAGCTGGTAGCGATGGCGGTTTCGGCCAAACGTTCCGCGAACCTGGCCAGCTTGTCCCGGTCCACCGGAAAATTCGGCGGCAGGGACTTGACCATGGTGACCACCGTGCCGCTGCCCGCGGTCGTCATCACATCGCAGCGATCCATCAGGCGCTGCGCCCCGACAATGCCGACGCTGTGGCGGTCCGGCGATCGGTATTCGACCCCCAGCACTGCATCGAGATCGGCGATGCCCCCGCCGTTGTCCCGTACGACAATGACCAGCTGCGCCGATTGCGCCTCGGTCCGTACCGAATAGCTGACGACGCCGCCGTTGGCATGGGAGAGCGCATTCTGCGCGATCTCGGATACCGCGGTCGCGATGCGCACCTGATCCTGCGCACTGAAACCCATCGCGCCCGATATTTCGCGCGCGAGCTTGCGCGCGCTGATCACGTCGCGCTCTTTTTGGATGCTGTGCTGTATCGGGTCGAAATTCATCGGTTCATGGCCTTCGCTTCGCGACCAGCACGCAGGCATCGTCGCGGTCACGCGCGAAATCCCGATAGAGAACGCCGGCGATCAATGATGGATGGCACGACGCAAGGCCCGGGTAGGCATCGAGATTCCACTGCTTGCTGAGACCATCGGAGTGCAGGATCAGCATGCCGTTCTTCGGCCAGTCCATCCTGAATTCCTGCACCTTTCGCATATTGTGGCCCACCGTTCCATTATGCGACATCAATTGCTTGGCGGCGTTGTCCGAGATCAGGCATGCGCTGATATTTCCGACGCCGGCGAAGACGAGTTCGCCGGCATCGCAGGGAATGCTGGCCGCGGCCAGCGCCATGCCGCGGGTGGAACGGGAAGCGACATGCACGGCGTCGATCAGCTGTCCGGGAGCGAAGGATGGGCGTATGCCGAGCGTCAGCACGGCGGCCCAGGAAGCGCGCGCCGCTTCCGGTCCGTGGCCCAGGCCGTCGGCGACGAGCAGCGTGATGGAGTGCTCCAGTTGCGCGACCGCGAAGGCGTCGCCGCATGCTTCTTCCCCCGGCATGGGCAGGCATACCGCGCCGATCTGTACCGGCCCCGGCTCGGCCGCCCGCCCATCCGGCCATGCGCACATGAAGAAGGCGGACCCGTTTCCCGGCGCTGTATGGATATCGAACTGTTCCGAAAGGCGGCGCATCGCGCCCAGCCCGGTGCCGGCGGTACCGGCCGAAGACACGCCATCGCGCAGGCTTTGCGCGGGATTGGCGATTCCCGGCCCCTTGTCCAGCGCAAGGATCTCGACGCCATGCGCGACCTTTCCGGACTCGGTCTTGGCGACCTTCCTGAGGATGATCTTTCCCGCGACCGCGTGCTTCAGGATATTGGTCGCGGCCTCCGTGATGATGAGCGCCACCCGGCCGGCGCCGGCCTCATCGAAGCCGAGCGACTGCGCCAGCCGCACGCCGGCCCTGCGCGTGGCCGCGATGTCGCTCGGATGCGCGATCGCGAAAACTTCCTGCACCATATCGGTAGTCATCAGCGCTTCCATTTTGTGATCACGACCGTCGTACCCTCGCCCACCCTGGTATCGATGCTGAAGTCATCCACCAGGCGTTTCGCGCCGCCGAGCCCGAGGCCAAGCCCGCCGCCGGACGTGAAGCCATCGGTCAAGGCAAGCTGCAGATCGGGTATGCCGGGCCCGCGGTCGGTAAACGTCACGCGCAGGCCGCGGTCGAGGCCGTTCGAGAGCAGTTCGATCCGCACTTCGCCGCTGCCGGCGTAACGCAGCGTATTGCGCGCCAGTTCGCTGGCGGCGGTGATGGCCTTGGTCTGGTCGACCAGGCTCAGGCCGATCTCGATCGCGAGTTCACGCACCGCCTTGCGCAGACGAACCACATCTTCGTCCGTCTGCAACGGGTACGTCTGCGATCGCGCAGAGTTTTCCACATAGGCATCGCGCCTCGATGGAAGGGAATAGGACATTATCGTCCCCGCTCCTGCCAGGAAGTACGCCCGCCGAGCAGGGCCATGCCTTTTTCCACGTTCAGCGCGGTCTTGACGCCCTGAAGCGACAACCCGAGTTCGACCAGCGTAATGGCCACCGCCGGCTGCATGCCGACCACAACGGTCGTGGCATCGAGAATGCGTGCCATTGCCGCGGTATTGTTGATCATCCGACCGATGAAGGAATCGACGATGTCCAGCGCAGAGATATCTATCAGGACGCCTTTCGACCGATGCTCCACGATGCGCGCCGTCAGGTCATCCTGCAGATTGAGTACCAGCCGGTCATGCATATCTACCTGAATGGTGACCAGCAACAGATCACCCATTCTCAGAATGGGAATACGTTCCATATTTTCCTCAGGGGTGAACGCGCGCCTGCGAAACGGTGGAGCCGGTCCGCTCCAGCGCGATGAGGAAGGCGTCGGCCAGGGTCGCCTTGGTCACTACGTCTTCCAGGTTGACCCCAAGATGGACGATGGTCTGCGCGATCTGCGGCCGGATTCCGCTGATGATGCAGTCCGCGCCCATGAGGCGCGCCGCGGCGACGGTTTTCAGCAGATGCTGGGCGACCAGCGTATCGACCATCGGCACGCCGGTGATGTCGATGATCGCAATTGCCGCGCCGGTCTCGACGATCTTCTGCAGAAGGCTTTCCATTACTACCTGCGTGCGATTGCTGTCGAGCGTGCCGATCAGCGGCAACGCGAGGATGTTCTGCCAAAGCTTCACGACCGGGGTAGACAGTTCGAGAAGCTCCTGCTGCTGCCGCACGATGATCTGGTCACGGTTTTTCTGATAGACCTCCATCGTAAACAGCCCCAGCTGATCGAGCAGTGTACTGATGACCCAGGTCACGTCGGCGAGCTGCTCCGGCGCGCTCAACAGTTCCGTACGCAGCCTCGCGAACAGCGGCTCCTTGATGGAGAAAACGAAGAGCGCGGTTTCGCTGGGCGTTGAACCTTGCCGCGCGCGCTGCTGCGATAATTCCGACAGAGCGGCGCGAACTTCATCCCACTCGCGCGCGTCAATATCATCGGTACGGCCGCTTCGCACGGCTTGCCCGAGCAGGCGCAGGAACTGCGTGCAGGTGTGGCGCAACTGGCTCTCGGTGTCCTGGTCGACCCGCACCGCGCGGCTTTTAAGAATCTGCAGCCATTCTTCCAATATCACGGGCTGGAATTTTTCGACGACATTGGCAAGCGTTTGTGCACCCGAAGCGGACATGGCGGCTCCCTTTTTTAATAAGATTTTTCAGTAAATGATCATTGCGCAGCAGGGCTGCGCTTTTGTAGCCCGCGAGTCTATCAAAACGCATGTCCATAGTCTGCGCGGAAAGGTTTTGCAGTAAGCAAGAATTGATATGCCTCAACCGGATTGACAGTCTGGCAAGCTCTTTTTTGCCATCGTAAACAAGCACCTGCTTCCCGCCATGCTTCCAGTCAGCTATATCGAATCAAGAAAACAGTTCACCGAAATCGCACGCAGCCTTGGCGCCGCGATCGAGCGCTACGATCTCGATGCGGACAAGGGCTCCGCACCCGGGCTTTCGACCGACGTGGCTTTTCTCGGCCCAGCCGATGCGCCCAATCTCGTCGTTGTCTCAAGTGGCACGCATGGGGTGGAGGGTTATTGCGGCACCGCCTGCCAGCTGCACTTCATGCGGCGCTACGAGTCCGGGTTCGCTCGCGCGGACACCGCCTATCTTCTGGTGCACGCAGTAAATCCATGGGGCTATTTCCACGACCGGCGAACCACGGAAGAAGGCATCGATCTCAACCGGAATTTCATCGACTTTCCCTGCTCCGCGCCTTCGTCGGCCTACCGCGAGCATCATGACATGCTGGTGGCGAATTTCCGCCGCCTGCCTGCCGG
>JAQGLQ010000416.1 GCA_028292785.1 Noviherbaspirillum sp.
TGCCCGATCCGGCCGACCGTGCGACGATCGAGGAGGAGCATGCGCTCGAATTGCGTACCCGCGACCGCGAACGCAAGCTGCTGAAGAAGGTTCAGCAAGCGATCGCCAGCATCGATTCCGGCGATTATGGCTGGTGCGAAGAGACCGGCGAGCCGATCGGCATCCCCCGCCTGCTTGCACGTCCGACCGCGACCCTGTCGCTGGAAGCGCAACAGCGCCGCGAACTAAAGCAGAAGCTGTACGGCGACTGATCGGCTTGGCACCGCGGGAGCCAGATAAGCGTGGGCCGTTTTCACGTTCCCACGCTTATTTTTTGCATTGGCGTTCGGGCCTGAGGGTTTAAGCATTTCCGCGTTTTTTCGAGGACGGCAAAAATCCTGGCGCCTCGGTATAATGCAACCATGTTGCAAGTTGCCAGATTATCCAACCGAGGTTACCGTCGCGCTCCCCACGCGCGCATTGCTCTCGCGCTTCTGCTGGCGACGGCCCTGCTGTTTGTACAATGGGCCGGCCTGAGTCATCGCATATCCCACTCGGCTCTGCAACAACAGCTGATCGGTGCGCCGGCGCTGACGAACGCCGACGGCGGCGTGCCCGACAAGCTGCATTCATGTGTATTGTTCGACGCGGCGACCGTCGCGGACATGCTGCACATCCCGCCAGCCCTCGCAACGCCGCTCATCGGCGCAGAGGTACTCGCGCAATGGGCCGCATTTATTTCCTGGCGCGCGCCGCTACTTACCTGTTTCTCTTCCCGCGCCCCGCCAGTTTCCTGATGAACCGGGACGCGCATCCGCCGCGTCCGTCACAACTCCGGTCAACCCGCTCGCTCCCGGCAAGCGGATTCGCACCAGTTTTCAATTCATTCATCAGGATTCATCATGTCGACCCCACGTACGCTCATGGCGAGCGGAATGCTGTCCACGCTCGCGATTTACACCACCGTCACTCTCGCCCAAACCGGCCAAACCGACGACAAGACCTTGCCGGAAGTCGTCGTAAAGGCGACGCCTTTCCAGGCCGGGGAAAGCACGCAGATCATCACCCCGGCGCGCGTGCTGTCCGGGAACGAGTTGCGCGACAAGCTGGGGACGTCCCTTGGCGACACGCTATCCCGGGAGCCGGGCGTGTCAGCCTCGTCCTTCGGTGCCGGTGCCTCGCGTCCAGTGATTCGCGGACTTGAAGGTCCTCGCGTCAAGATTCTGCAAAACGGCATGTCGGTGTCGGATGTGTCCGGCCTGTCGAACGACCATGCGGTAGCGGTCGAGTCGTCGACCGCGCGCCAGATCGAAATCCTGCGCGGGCCCGCCGCGCTTCTGTATGGCTCCGGCGCCATCGGCGGACTGGTGAACGTGGTCAACGAGCGGATACCAACCGAACTTGCGCCCAGACCGGGCGGAGAAGCGGAATTACGGCTCGGCTCGGTGAACAACGAACGCAGCGCGTCGTTTTCCGCCGACGGCGCGGCCGGCTCCATCGGCCTGCATCTGGATGGCAGCGCCCGCGATACGGACGACTACAGGATTCCCGGCTTCGCGGTACAGAACGATCCGGCCTCGGCTTCAGGCCGCCTTCCGTCTTCGTTTACCCGTTCGCGCACTCTCGGCTTCGGCGCGTCGCACGTCGACAGCTGGGGCTACTTCGGCGCCTCGGTCGAAACCCTCGACAATCGCTACGGGATTCCGACCGCGGAGCGCTCGTTTATCGATTTGCGGCAGACGCGCTTCGATATCGATGGCTCGATGAAGGAGCCGTTCGCGGGATTCGACAACTTCAGGGTCCGGATAGGGGCGACCGATTACAAGCACACTGAAAAATCGCAGGGCGGCGCACCGCTCACCGACTTCCTGAACAAGACGTTCGAAACACGCTGGGAACTGACGCACAAGCCCATTCACGAATGGCGCGGCACCTTCGGCCTGCAAACTGAAGACGCCAGGTTTTCGGCGCTATCGGCGGAAACCGGGGCGCCCGACACGGTGCCAAGGACCAGGTCGTCCTCGATCGCGGGGTTCCTGATCGAAGAACGCGATTTCGGTCCGCTGCGGGCGAGCGCCGGCCTGCGTCTCGAATCGGTTTCCCGGCGACCGGAGACGACCGGTCTGCCGCGACGCGATTTCAACCTTGCTTCTTACTCCGTCGGCGGTCTGTGGACTTTCACGCCGGGTTATGGCGCGGGTGCGACCCTGTCGGTTGCGGAACGGGCGCCGGCCATCGAGGAGCTGTATTCCAGCGGTCCGCATGAATCCACGGCGACCTTCGACATCGGCGACAGCGCGCTACGCAAGGAAACATCGCGCAACATCGAACTGACCTTGCAAAAAACCGAGGGCCTGGTGCGCTGGAAGGGCAATCTGTTCCAGAACAAGGTCAAAAACTTTGTCTTCGGCCGTATCGACGGCGCACGAGTGGACGAAACTGGCGGACCTGATCCCGCCGGCGAGTTCATGCAGAGGTTCTGGTCCCAGGGCGACGCCACCATCCGCGGCGCCGAAGCAGAGTTCAGCTACAACCTGCGCGGCGAAGGCATGTCGGTGCGCGGCTTCGCCGACACATCGCGCGGCCGGCTCGATGGTGCGGGCAATCTGCCACTGCAGCCCGCCACGCGTATCGGCTTCGATCTCGGGTACAAACGCGGACCCTGGCGCAGTGGCGCGGCGCTGATACACGCTTTCAGGCAGGGTCGCACCGCTGCGTTCGATGCTTCGGCGACACCGGCCTACACGCAGGTCGATGCCAGCTTGTCATATGCACAACGTGTTGGTACCCTTCAGCCGACGTGGTTCGCTGCCGTAAAGAACATGTTCAATCAGGACGTCCGGCTGTCGACTTCGGTACTCAGGGATACCGCGCCGCTGCCGGGCCGGAATGTCATCCTCGGGATGCGCATGAAGTTCTAGCGTCTGGCCGGACGGCGCGAGAACTGGAACGTCAGGACTGCCCTTTCATCGGAACGGGTCAAAATGGTCAGCACCCTATCCGGCTATAATCTGACTCTGCTCCCGCGCCGGCACCCGGGAGCCAACGTACTCTGGCAGGAAACCGTGGGGATTTTTTCGCTTTTTGGCAAGAAAGACCGGCAGCAGTCGTCTGTTGCGAAAGATGCTCGCCTCAATCGGGATTCGGGCTTGCCCGCAGACTCGGGAAAGCGCGACGCCCACGCGGCGCGTGCGACCACCGAGAAAATCGATGCGATCGAGTCCGCAATGTCGTCCGAGTATGTCGCACCGGAAAGCATTCCGGGAAACATGCCCCGGTCTGGCGCCGGCATCTCCGGCGGGTTGCCGTTCCCCGGTACCAGCACAAACGCGGCCCAGGAACGGAAATCCTCCGGCCCCGACACCTTGTCCTCAATGGGTACCACGACCCAGTTTCTGATGGGGGAAACAATTCCGGGCACCGAGGTCGCGGTGGCCGCTTCCGAAGGCACGGCGCTTCTCGAAGAAGCGGCGATCCTGTTCGCCAACGAGCAGACCGATGCGGTCGAGCAGATGCTGCGCGCGGCAATCAGTGAAGATACTCTCGGCGACGCGACGCGCGAGGCATGGGAAATGCTGTTCGATTTTTACCAGATCAGCGGCAACCAGCAGCAATTCGACAATCTTTCCATCGAATATGCCAGCAAATTCGAGACTTCCCCGCCGGCCTGGACTTCCATTGAACGATCCGCTCAGGACAAGACCGGGAAAGCGTCCGGCGCAGTGCCGACCGTACCCTTGACCGGCAAGCTCGACGTGACGAGCATCAAGCAGCTGGACCGGATCAAGAAGCTTGCGGAAAGCCACCGCAGCCTGCGTCTGGAACTTGCGCGAATCACGAAAGTTGATCCCGTAGGCTGCGGCCTCCTGCTGCGAATCCTGAAAGGATTGCAGAAATCGGAACACCAGCTGACGCTGGCCGGCGCGCCGGAGCTGGCTACCAAAATCCGCGAGATCCTGCAGGTTGGCCGGCGCGACGAAACCGAGGCGCCGTGGCTGCTCCTGCTGGAAATCCTGCGCCTGTTGAATCGCGAACGGGAATTCGAAGAGGTCAGCCTCGACTATTGCGTCACGTTCGAAGTATCGCCGCCAGCTTTTGTGGCGCCGGACAGCAAGGTAACCACCGCCGCGAGGGGTCAACCCAGGAGCAGCGCGCCGGACCATGTCTACATGATGCCGCAGGTCATGCAGGGGTCGATCGATGAAATCATTCTCGGCATCGCCGCCTTTTCGGATGTCCATGACCCGGCGATCGTCGATTGCTCCGGCCTGAACCGGGTCGACTTCAGCGCGGCTGGAAGGCTGATGACCGGGCTGGCGCCATTTTGCGGCGCCGGCAAATCGATCGAATTCCATCATGTCAATGCGCTGGTCGCCGCCCTGTTCGGCGTCATGGGACTCAAGGACATTGTGAAGATCGTACCGCGCAAACGGTGACCCACCCGGCGATTTGCCGGCAGTCATTTCCACCTGCAATCCGCCTGTGTCTTGTATTAACTTGGCATGCCCCCATTTCCAATGAATTAACTGGCTTCAACTTATAGCCATCATTCAGGGGCAGGCATGGAACAATTTCACGGGACAACGATTCTGTCGGTACGCCGCGGCAATAGCGTCGCCTTGGGCGGCGACGGCCAGGTGACCCTTGGCAATATCGTCATGAAAGCGAGCGCGCGCAAGGTACGCAAGCTCTACCACGACAAGGTGCTTGCCGGTTTCGCTGGCGGTACGGCGGATGCCTTCACATTGCTGGAGCGCTTCGAGGCCAAGCTCGAAAAACATCAGGGCCACCTGCTGCGCGCATCGGTCGAGCTGGCCAAGGACTGGCGCACCGACCGCATGCTGCGGCGCCTGGAAGCCATGCTGCTGGTCGCGGACCGCACCACGACGCTGATCATCACCGGCAACGGCGACGTGCTCGAACCTGAGGACGGTGTCGGCGCCATCGGTTCCGGCGGCGCTTTCGCGCAGTCGGCGGCCAAGGCATTGCAGGAGAACACGGAGCTGACCCCTGCCGACATCGTCGGGAAATCACTGACGATCGCCGGCGAATTGTGCATCTATACCAATCTGTCGCACATTATCGAAACACTGGAATAACATGACTCATGCGGGCGCATCGGCACGGGCTGCCCGCCGTCCGCACATTTAGCAGAAAACATCATGAACATGACTCCCCAAGAGATCGTCTCCGAACTCGACAAGCACGTCGTCGGCCAGGGCCGCGCCAAGCGCGCCGTCGCAATCGCATTGCGCAATCGCTGGCGCCGGCAGCAGGTCGGCGAGCCGCTGCGCCATGAAATCACGCCGAAGAACATTTTGATGATCGGTCCCACCGGCGTAGGCAAGACCGAAATCGCGCGGCGGCTCGCCAAGCTGGCCGACGCGCCTTTCATCAAGATCGAGGCGACGAAATTTACCGAAGTCGGCTATGTCGGACGCGATGTCGACACGATCATTCGCGACCTGATCGACATCGGCATCAAGCAGACGCGCGAAGCGGAAATGCGCAAGGTGCGCAGCCTCGCGCAGGATGCGGCCGAAGACCGCGTGCTCGATATCCTGCTGCCGCCGGCGCGGGATTTCGGCTTTAGCGCCTCGCCCAGCATGCAGAATGAGTCCAACGGTGACAGCGGAAGCTCTACCCGGCAAACCTTCCGCAAGCGCCTGCGCGAAGGCTTGCTCGACGACCGGGAAATCGAGATCGAGGTAGCCGAAGTCGGACCGCACATGGAAATCATGGCGCCGCCAGGCATGGAGGAAATGACCGAGCAGATCAAATCGATGTTCTCCGGCCTCGGGGCAAGCCGCAAGAAAAAACGCAAGCTCAAGATCAAGGAAGCGCTCAAGCTGCTGCTGGACGAAGAAGCCGGCAAGCTGATCAACGAAGACGAACTGAAGCAAAAGGCGATCGGCAACGTCGAGCAGAACGGCATCGTCTTTCTCGATGAAATCGACAAGATCACCAGCCGTTCCGAAACCAGCGGTGCCGATGTGTCGCGCGCCGGCGTGCAACGCGATCTGCTGCCGCTGGTGGAAGGTACGACGGTCAACACCAAGTACGGGATGATCAAAACCGATCACATCCTGTTCATCGCCTCCGGCGCGTTCCATCTTGCCAAGCCGTCCGACCTCATTCCCGAATTGCAGGGGCGTTTTCCGATCCGGGTGGAACTGGAGTCGCTGTCGATCGCGGATTTCGAGCGCATTCTGACGAGCACCGATGCCTGCCTGACCAAGCAATACGAGGCGCTGCTGGCGACCGAAAACGTGAAGATCGACTTTACCCCCGAAGGCATCAAGCGCATGGCGGAAATCGCCTTTTCGGTCAACGAGAAAACCGAGAACATCGGGGCACGCCGCTTGTACACCGTGATGGAAAAGCTGCTCGAGGAAATGTCCTTTACAGCCAGCGATGCGGCCGGCCAGACTGTCGAAATCGATGCGGCGTATGTCGACGAGAAACTAGGCGCGCTCGCGATCAACGAAGACCTGTCACGTTACGTGCTGTAGTTATCTACTGCAATCAACCGGATGGAGTGATGCGATCATGGCTAACAAGGCGCTCAGCAAACGGCAGAAGCTGGTCATCCGCGTCGAACCCTCGCAGAGGGCCTTGAAGCCCCGCAATCCGCTCGCCCTCGCCGCAAGGCAGCGCGTCGCCGGTGCGCATCAGAAAAGTGTGTCGTCCGAGCGCCAGCTACACAAGCGGGTCCTGAAAAAAATCCTGACCGGGTCCGAGGAGAATTAGCGATTCGAAGAATTCGCGGATCCCGGAACGGGGTTCGCGGCAGGCGCAGGCTCGGGACTTTGAGCGGGGTTCGCCGGCAATCCGGAGGCGCCGCCGCCGGCTCCCCCGGTGCCTGGCTGCGGCACCGATCCGATGGCGTCGGATTGCGTCGCCGGCGGCATCACCACCGTCGTCGATGGCGGCGGCGACGCTATCGTGCTTGCCGGCGGCGTGGCCATCTGCGATGGGCGTATGAATGGCGGCGGCGTAGGACCGGTGCGTATCGGCGGCACATTTGCTATTTCACCCGCGCCCTTTGCGCTTTCCGGCAGTTCCACTCGCTTGGTCACGCCGCCTTCGGACAACACCACATGATCCCTGTGCACTTCGCGGATGGTTACCCCGGGCAGTATTTCCATTTCCGCCCGGACCGCCTGCGCAGGCTTGCCGTCGGTACTGAGTATGGCGACGCTGTCGCGCGCATTGCCGGCGACCACCACGCCTTTGAGCTGATAATTGCTGGCGACGGCGACGGGACCCTGCGAACGGCCGCCGCCGAGCAGGGACATGGCGGCATCCGTACGGATTTCCGCCTGGACCGCGCGCGGCGGCGCGGCGACCGGGCGGACCGGCGGCTTGAACAGTTGCATCGCCCAGTACGCGATCGAGGCGCACAGTGCGATGAACAACAAGAAACTGACAACCAGAGGCAAGCGCTTCATTACCTTCCCTTTACATTATTCTTTTCAGTTTAGACGTGCCTGGCCGCCTAGCGGACCAGTTGATTGATCTCGATGATAGGCATCAGTACCGCCAGCACGATCAGCAATACGACCACGCCCATCGCCAGGATGAGGGCGGGCTCGAGCAGGCCGGCAATGGTCATGGCGCGGCGCTCGAGATCCTGTTCCTGCGCGTTGGACGCGCGTTCCAGCATCGCCGGCAGCTCTCCGGTCACCTCGCCGGCGCGAATCATGTGGATCAGCATCGGCGGAAAATGCTTATGCGCCGACAGCGCGCGCGCCAGGCCGACGCCTTCCCGCACGCTGGCGGTCGCCTCTTCCACCTGATCGCGCATGGCGACATTGGACAGCGTGTCGCGGCTGGTCTGCAACGCGCGCAGGATGGGCACGCCGGAGCCGGTGGTGATAGCCAGCGTGCTGGCGAAGCGCGCGGTATTCAGGCTTCGTTCGAATTTGCCATACAGCGGCGCATTGAGCAGCCAGCTATGCCAGCGGTATTTGATGTCGGGATTTTTCAGGGCGCTGCGCCACGCGAAGATCAGGGCGGCAATCAGGGCCGCCACTATCCAGCCATAGCTGCGCACGAAATCGGAGATCGCCAGCATGATGACGGTCAGCATCGGCAGCTTCTGCTTGGTATTGGCGAATACCGACACGATCTGCGGCACCACGTAGGCCAGCAGGAAAATCACGATGGCAAATGCCACCACCGTTACGATCGCCGGATAGGTGAATGCGAGGCGCACCTTCTGCACCAGAGAATTGCGCCGCTCGATGTAATCCGCCAGCCGCGACAGCACGCGCGACAGCTGGCCGATCTGCTCGCCGGAAGCGACCAGTGCACGGTAAATGTCGGCGAAGTCGCGCGGATGCCGCGCCAGGGCATCCGATAACGACGATCCGCCCATTACCTCGGAACGAATCGACGCCACGAGGTCGCGCACATAGGTACGCTCGGCCTGCTCGAGCAATGCGGAAAAAGCCTGCTCCAGCGGCAGGCTGGCTTCCAGCAGGCTGGCGAGCTGACGCGTGAACAGCGCCAGCTCGGTGGTCGACAGACGGTCGCCGAATGCGCGCTTCCTGGATTGCCCAAGTTCATCGACCTGTGCCGCGATGGCATCGACCGTGACCGGCACCAGACCCTGCGAGCGCAGGTCCGAACGCGCGGCGCGCGCGCTATCGGCGCTGACCGTGCCTTTTTTGGTATTGCCGACTGCGTCGACGGCTTCGTAACGAAATGCTGGCACGATTAACTCACTTCTCCGATTTCAGTGCGCATGCGTGCGTATGCGCTCATGCTATTCCTTCGCCACCCGCAGCAGTTCCGCCTTCGTGGTGATGCCTTGCTCGATCCAGCGTTCGCCGTCTTCGCGCATGGTGCGCATGCCATCGCGCTGCGCCGCCGCGCGGATGTCGGCTTCCGACGCCTGATTGTGAATCTGGGCACGAATCTCGTCCGTGGTCTGCAGCAGTTCATAAATGCCGACGCGGCCATGGTAGCCGGTGTGTCCGCAGCGGTCGCAGCCGATCGCATGCCATTCGCGGCCATCAAAGCTCTTGCAGTCCGGGCAAAGCTTGCGCACCAGGCGCTGCGCGACCACGCCGAGCAGGGACGAGGACAGCAGGAAAGGTTCGATGCCCATATCGAGCAGACGGGTGACCGCGGCCGCCGAATCGTTGGTGTGCAGGGTGGCCAGCACGAGGTGACCGGTCAGCGATGCCTGCACCGCGATCTGCGCGGTTTCCAGATCGCGGATCTCGCCGATCATGATGATGTCCGGGTCCTGGCGCAGGATGGCGCGCAAGGCCTTGGCGAAGGTCATGTCGATGCGCGCGTTGACCTGTGTCTGGCCGACGCCGGCCAGCTCGTATTCGATCGGATCTTCCACCGTCAGGATATTGCTGGTTGGCGAATTCAGCCGCGACAGGGCCGCATACAGGGTCGTGGTCTTGCCGGAACCGGTCGGCCCGGTCACCAGCACGATGCCGTGGGGCTGGGCGATCAGCTTGTCGAACTGCGGCATCACATCCGGGCTCATGCCGAGATGGTTGAGGTCGAGGCGGCCGGCCTCCTTGTCCAGCAGACGCAGCACCGCGCGTTCGCCATGTCCGGTCGGCAAGGTGGAGACACGGACATCGACGCCCTTGCCACCGACGCGCAGGGTGATGCGGCCATCCTGCGGCAGGCGTTTCTCGGCGATGTCAAGCTGCGCCATGATCTTGATGCGCGAAATCAGCGACGCATGGATCGCTTTCTTGGGCCGCACGATGTCGCGCAGATTGCCATCGACACGGAAACGGACCACCGAAATCTGCTCGAACGGTTCGATATGGATATCCGAAGCTTCCTCGCGTAGCGCCTGCGTCAGCAGCGCATTGATCATCCGGATTACCGGCGCATCGTCGGCGGACTCGAGCAAGTCCTCGATCGCCGGCATGTCCATCATCAGCTTGGCGAGATCAAGATCGGATTCCACTTCATCCACCACCTGCGCCGCGTCGCCGCCCGATCCGGCATAAGCGCTGGCGATCGCCGCTTCGAGATCCTCGCGCGGGATCGACTTCAGCTTGACGCGGCCGAAGCGGCGGCTGACCTCCCCGATCGCGCTGGGCGCGGTCGCATCCGATACCCAGACCTCGACGGCATTGCTGCCCGTATCGCTGCGCCGCGCCAAAAGCGCGAAGTCGCGGGCGAAGGCATACGGTAAAAGACGGGCATCCGGCATGACTGTGTTCATTGCAATTTTTCCTGAAACTAATTGGTTGGCGGAGGCGGCGCGCCCGGCACCGGCGTGGACGGGATAGGCTGCACGCCTCCTTCGGGCGGCAGGTTTTCGCTCCTGCCGGGTGGTACGTTCAGCATCGGCGCGCCGAACGGGCGGCCGTCGATCATCGGCGGCAGTATCGGCCCGGGTCCGCTCGGCAATACCATGGATGGCGCTACCTGCTGGCCGGCCTGGACATTGCGGATGTACTCATAGCGGTCGTTCATCACGTTCGCGCTCTGCTCCGCATTGCGGATGACGGTCGGCCGCAGGAAGATCATCAGATTGGTCTTTTCGTGCCTGCGAGTCTGGTACTTGAACAAACCACCGACTATCGGGATGTCGCCCAGGCCCGGCACTTTCTCGACCGAGTCGGTCATGCGGTCCTCGATCAGGCCGCCCAGCACGATGACCTGGCCGTCATCCACCAGAACATTGGATTCGATCGACCGCTTGCTGGTGATGATGCCCGCGACGTTGGTAGTATCCTGCACGGCCGATGTTTCCTGATAGATCTGCAGCTTGATCGTGCCGCCTTCGGAAATCTGCGGCCGCACGCGCAGCGCCAGACCGACGTCGCGGCGCTCGATGGTCTGGAACGGATTGACTCCCGCCGCTCCGCCCGACGCCGCGGTGGTGAACTGCCCGGTGATGAACGGCACGTTCTGGCCGACGATGATGCGCGCCTCTTCATTGTCCAGCGTGATCAGGTTAGGCACCGACAGGATGTTCGCATTGGCCTCGGTTTCCAGCGCATGGGCTAGCGCCCCCAGTCCGAGCCGGCCGCCGATCTGCCGGAAAATGCCCAGCGTCAGGCCGTTGCCGGGCGACAGCGGAACCCCGTTGGGTGTCGCGCTGGCAATCGCCTGGTTGATGATGTTGTTGCCGGCGGACGAGAAGGAGGTGCCGCCGCCCACGCGATAGCCGCTGGTCGCGTCGCCGGACAGGCCGAGCCACTGGATGCCGAACTCGGCGGCCTTGTCGGCCGACACTTCGACGATCAGCGACTCGACATAGACCTGGGCGCGGCGCGCGTCGAGTTGATCGATGACCGCGCGCAGATTGCGATACACGGCTTCGCTGGCGGTGATGATGATCGTATTCGTCGATGGAT
>JAQGLQ010000427.1 GCA_028292785.1 Noviherbaspirillum sp.
TAAAAATGCAAAAAAAAGGTATTTTCGACACGTTTTTGCAAAGATTCGAAAGGCGGAAGTAAGTCCTGGTTATTCAGGAAAGATGCCCGCCGGAAATCGAGGAAAAAAGAAAGGCCGGCAAGAGGCCGGCCTGTTTTGGCAGATCGATGATGGAGTCGATGCTCTTACATTTCGCCGCGGTCGAGCATCACATGCAGATCGCTGGCGGCAACACCGATGTCGTAGTACTGCGATTCCTGCGCCCTGTTTTCGATCGCAATCAATCCGCAGTGATGCAGATTTTCGAAATCGCCATAGGGGAATTTGTACCGGAGCTTGGAATCTTCCCGGTCGCCGTCATCGATCCCCAGGTGCCATTTCGCATATTCTTCGATGCCGTGGCGGCGGATGAACTCATCTTCTGCCTCCGCCGTCGGGCGATGGCTGGTCCACGCGTCCTGCTCGTCGAACACGGTACGCCGTTCCCGGATGAGTTCCTTGGCATATTCGAACGCGTCGATGTTTAACCTGATCGGCATGGCTGCGCACCTCCATTCACGCGATACCCTTACGATTGTAGGTGGGATTTGAACTACAGGTTAGTGCCGAACTGCGCGGAATCGGCTAAGCTAGAAAAATTGCCTATAACCAACAGTTGTGGAGTTCTCCATGCCAACCGAAACCATCGTCCCCATCGCCGTTGAAGACCCGCGCGGCAACGCAGAAAAAGGTTGTGGACAGTGCCGTTCGGACCGGAAGCTGGATGTCGAATTCGCGTTCGCTTTTCAGCCTATCGTGAATGTCAGGACGCGTTCGATCTATGCGCACGAAGCCCTGGTGCGCGGCCCCAACGGCGAGTCCGCCTATTCCGTGATCTCGCAAGTCAATGACGAAAACCGCTATCAGTTCGACCAGGCCTGCCGTGTCACGGCGGTCAGGACGGCGGCGGAACTCGGGATGAAGGAGCTGCTGTCGATCAATTTCATGCCCAATGCAGTGTACGAGCCGGCGGCATGCATACGCAGCACGTTCGAGGCCGCGAAGGCTTACGACTTTCCGACCAGCCGCATCATTTTCGAAGTGACCGAAGGCGAGCGCGTGGACGACCGTCCGCATCTCGTCAATATCTTCAGAAGCTACAGCCGCTTCGGCTTCATGACCGCGATCGACGACTTCGGCGCCGGCTATGCGGGATTGAATCTGCTCGCCGAATACCAGCCGCACATCGTGAAGCTCGACATGGACCTGATCAGGGACATCGATCGTAGCGTTCCCAAGCAGGCCATCGTGCAGGGTGTGATTCTCACTTGCAAAGCCATAGGCAGCCTCGTGCTGGCCGAAGGCATCGAGACGAAAGCCGAGCGTGATTGGCTTGCCGGCGCCGGCGTCGAGCTGATGCAGGGATATTATTTCTGCCGCCCGGCGTTTCAGGCCTTGGGTACCGTCTCTCCCGAAGCGTGGGCCTGACACCGCTTCACGGGAATTCGTAACGATTGTGTCGCACGCCGGTAACCATACAGCATCGTGCGGTTTCGACCGTTGTTCCATCGCAATGTGCCGACTCGCGATGGGCGTAAGTTGCTTTAGAGCGAGCGTGCTTTAAAGCTCCTATCCAACCCCGGATCCAACAAGCCAAGCTTCCCAGAAACGACCGACATGGCAACCCCCGCGACTTCCAGAGAAGCTTTGACTGCCGCGCGCATTCCTGCAGCCGAGGCAGGCGCGCCCAGGTTGCCCGAATCGGCCCCCGTTCCCACTTCGGCACCGAGCATCGTGACCGCGGCGGTCATGCTGGTGACCATCGCCGCGCTCTATTTCGGTCGCGAAATCTTTTTGCCGTTCGCGCTGGCGGTGCTGCTGAGCTTCATGCTCGCGCGTCCGGTTGCATGGTTGCGCCGTGTCCGTGTTCCTCGCGTAGCCGCCGTGGTGCTGGTGGTCAGCACCGCCGTTCTCTCGATCGCCGGCATATCGATGCTGGTGGGCGCGCAGGTCATCAGTCTCGCCAACAACCTGCCTTCTTACCAGAAGACCATGCAGCAGAAGATCCGCCTGATCCGCACCACGGCGCCGGGCGGCGGTCCGATCGATCGCACCACCGCCGTGATCCAGGCGCTGGGCAGGGAATTGTCCGATGCGCAGGCTCCTCCCGCATCGGAAAAGCGCAGCGCTTCCCCCGCGCAGAAGAAAGAACCGATCACCGTCAGGATCGAACCGTCGCCGGAAGACCCGCTGGCCACGGTGCAAAACGTTATCGTGCCCCTGCTGGGTCCGATCGGTACGGCCGGCCTGGTGATCATCTTCATTTTCTTCGTGCTGCTCGAGCCGAGCGACCTGCGCGACCGGTTCATTCGGCTGGTCGGCGGCGATCTCCACCGGACCACCGAAGCGCTCAGCGAAGCCGCCGATCGCGTCAGCCGCTACCTGTTGATGCAGCTTGTGGTCAATGCGAGCTACGGCGTGCCGCTCGGTATCGGCCTTTATCTGATCGGCGTGCCGAGCGCGTTTCTGTGGGCCTTGCTGGCGACGCTATTGCGCTTCGTTCCCTATCTCGGGCCGGTGATCGCGGCGATTTTTCCCTTGACCCTGGCCTTTGCGGTCGACCCCGGCTGGAGCATGCTGCTATGGGCCGCGGGCCTGGTGATTGTGCTCGAGCTGATCAGCAACAATGTGATCGAACCATGGCTGTACGGATCGAGCACCGGCATGACGCCGGTGGCCGTGATCCTGGCGGCGATCTTCTGGACCCTACTGTGGGGGCCGGTGGGACTGATACTCGCGACGCCGCTGACCGTTTGCCTCGTGGTCATGGGCCGCTACGTGCCGCAACTCACTTTTCTGGATGTCCTGCTGGGCAGTGATCCGGTGCTCTTGCCGGAAGAGCGCTTGTATCAGCGCCTCCTGGCAGGCAACGTCGAGGAAGCGATCGAAATCGCCGAATTGCATGTCGCGGCACCGGCGGTGGACGAGGCCGGGGCGGACGATTCCGCCGATCCCTTGGTGGCGTTCTATGACGACGTGGCCCTGCCGGCGCTGCGCCTGGCCGAGAATGCGCGTCAGCGGGGCGCCTCCGCCGAGGACCGTAAAAAGGTGGCGGATGGCTTGCGTGCCGTGGTGCAGGATCTGCGCGACATCTCCATGAAAAAGGAAGAACCCGGCAAGAATGGAGATAGCGATGCTTCCCGGCCCGCACAGGAGTGGTTCGGCACGCCGGCGCTGTGCATCGCCGGACGCGGGGAACTCGATGGCGCCGCTGCGACGATGCTGGCGCATGCACTTGAAAGCAGGGGCATCGGCGCGCGTCACGCCAGCGCTTCTGCCGTGACGCATGAAAAAATCGGCGAGCTCGATCTCGCCGGGGTCGAAGTAATCTGTCTCGCCTACCTCGGTCCCGCGCCGCAGGCCTATGCCCGCTTCGCGTGCCGCCGCCTGAAGCGGCGCATGCCGCGGCTGAAGATCATGCTCTGCGCATGGAATCTGGCGCCCGAATCCGGTACGGCGGAGCAGCTTGCCGTCAACGCCGGCGCCGATGCCGCGCCGGCATCGCTCGATGAGGCCGTGCGTTGCGTGGCGGACGTGGCCGGACGGGCGGCGCTGCCTTCGATGCCGCCACCGCCCTTGCCGCCGCAGGAGCAGGCACGCCTCGAAGCGCTGCAAGCCAGCGGCATTCTCGATGCCGGATGGCGCGAGCGTCTCGATCGCGTTGCGCGCAAGGTCGCCGACGCTTTCGAAACGCCGATCGGCCTGGTGACGCTGGTCGATGACAGCTGCCAGTTGTGGAAAGGCGCCGCC
>JAQGLQ010000118.1 GCA_028292785.1 Noviherbaspirillum sp.
ATACGGCGGTACTGGGCTCGGCCTTTCGATCGTTTCGCAACTCGTCGCCCTGATGCATGGGCGGGCGTGGGCCGATAATAACGTCGGGGCCGGCGCCACCTTTCATTTCACCGTACGGCTCGGCTTGCCCGATCGGACCTGCGAACCTTTCTTCATGCCCGGGCTGGCTGGCTTGCACGGCCGGACGGTGCTCATCGTGGATGACAACGGCACGCATCGATCGATTCTCGCGGAGCTTGTCGAGGGCTGGGGCTTGTCGCCCGTGCTGGCGGAGAGCGCCGAGCAAGCCATGACACAACTGCGGCGCAAAGAGGCCGGCGCCGCGCCATTCGCAATGGCGCTGATCGATGCGCAGATGCCGCTTCAGCGCGACGGCTTCTGGCTGGTAGAAGCGATGAAGTCCGAGCCGGAGTTCGATATGCCGGTCATCATGATGCTGTCCTCCCGCAATGTATCCGGAGATATCGCGCGCGGCACCCAGCTTGCCATCGCACGCTACCTGATGAAGCCGGTCAAGCCGTCGGAATTGCTCGACTCGTTCCTGGCGGCGACCGAACTGCGCCGCACGCCGCGCATCGCTCCCGCTCCGCAGGCGAACGACGGCAGGCCGCCGCGCCGCCTGAACGTGCTCGTGGCGGAGGACCATCCGGTCAATCAGAAGCTGGTCGAGGAAATCCTGCGGGAGAGAGGGCATTCGGTCTGGATCGCGAAGACCGGGGCCGAGGCGGTGCGCATGTTCGAGGGGCAGTCTTTCGACGTCATCCTCATGGATGGCCAGATGCCGGAAATGGACGGGTACCAGGCCGCGATGGAGATCCGCCGCCGCGAGCGTGCCAGCGGAAGCCGTGTCCGGATCATCGCGGTGACCGCCGATGCGCGAAACGAAGACCGCAAAATGTGCCTGGCTGCCGGAATGGACGACTATATTTCCAAACCGATCGATCCCGAGCAGTTGCTGCAACGGCTGGAGTCGGCCCCGGACTAGATTAGTCCAGCCTTACTCCGGCGCTCTGGATCACCGATTTCCAGCGTGCCGCTTCTTCCTTCATGAAACCGGCGGTCTGGGCCGGCGTGGCGCCGGACGGTTCGGCGCTCATTTCCTGCATGCGTGCCATGACCTTCGGGTCTTTCATCGCTTCGGCAAAAGCTTGCTGGAGCTTCTGCGCGATGGCAGACGGTGTTCCGGGGGGAGCGACCACGCCGAACCAGGTGACGGCGGCAAAGCCCGGGAGGACGTCGGCAATCGCGGGAACCTCGGGCAGAGAGCGGATCGGCGTTGCGCTTCCGACGCCAAGCAGTTTCAGTTTGCCGGTCTTCACATACTGCATGGATGCGCCGAGGTTGTCGAACATCACGTCGATCTGGCCGGCGATCAGATCGTTGAGGGCAGGCGCGGATCCTTTGTAAGGCACATGCGTCATGGAAGCGCCCGCCATCGATTTGAACAGTTCAGCCGTCAGGTGCGAGGTCGAACCCGCGCCTTGTGATCCATAGTTCATTCTGGCGCCATTGGCCTTGGCATAGGCGACGAATTCGCGCAGATTATTCGCCGGTACCTTGGGATTGACGAACAGCGCATTCGGCACGGTAGCGATGATCGTGACCGGCACGAACTGCGATGGATCGAAGCCGAGTTTCGGATACAGATTCTGGTTGACCACCAGCGCCGGAGGCGGAGCCACGAGCAGCGTATGGCCGTCAGGCTCGGCCCGATACACCATTTCGGCGCCGATGTTTCCGGCCGCGCCCGGCCGGTTATCGACGACGATCGGCTGACCGAGGATGGATTGAAGCTTTTCCCCGAGCAGGCGCGGAAGCAGATCTACGGTGCCCCCGGGCGGATTGGGGACAATGACGCGGATCGGCCTGGCAGGGAAGTTCTGCGAATGCGCTGGCGCGACGAAAGCCAGCGCCAGCGCGGCGGCGGCAAGAATGCTTTTCAAGGGTTGTCTCCTCCCACTCGTCTGTTGTCGCTGCGCCAATGTTCCGCAGGCAGCCGACCAGAAGCTGGGCAAGTAATTTATTTCCATTCAGAGTAGCTTCGTTTGGGCATAAAGGTCAATATGGAAAGTCGGGATGGATGCTTGCCGGCAGGAAGAAAAATCGACTGAACCTGCGATCCCGACAATATGACCGATAGGACGGCTGGCCAACCCATTTGCAAAGATGTTGCATGGCAGTAAAAAATCGCCTAATTAAGGTTATGTAAAGTACTGATACCCACCTCACCAATCGAGGTGTTATGCGCATCTTCAAACCAGTGTCCCGAACAGCTTTCCTATGGCTGCCGTGACACCCATGGCCAGCGCGCTCCAGAATGTCACCCGCGCCACGCCTTTCAGTACCCGGGCACCGCCGGTCTTCGCCGCGAGCCCGCCCAGCACGGCCAGAGCCAGCAGCGATACGACCGCAACAGCGGGAATCAGCAGGTGCTGCGGCGCGAGCAGGACGACCAGCAAGGGACAGAGCGCACCCATGGCGAAGCTGAAGGCCGAAGCAAACGCGGCTTGCAGCGGCTTTGCGCTCAGTGTTTCGGTAATGCCCAGTTCGTCCCTGGCGTGAGCGCCAAGGGCATCGTGCGCCATCAGCTTGTGCGCAACCTGGTGCGCCAGCGCAGCATCCAGGCCGCGGGCAACATAGATGCCGGTCAGTTCCTGATGTTCGCTTTTCGGATTCTCGCGCAGCTCGATGCGCTCGACTTCGAGCGCAGCCTGCTCGGTATCCGCCTGCGACTGTACCGAGACATATTCGCCGGTCGCCATCGACATGGCGCCGGCCACCAGGCCGGCGACCCCTGATACCAGGATGGCATGGTGCGTCGCATCCGATGCGGCGACCCCGAGAACCAGGGAGGCGGTCGAGACGATGCCGTCGTTTGCGCCGAGCACGGCGGCGCGCAACCATCCGACGGATGACAATTTATGGTGTTCGCGGTGATACCTCGGCATGCGCCGCCTCCTTCATCGATCGATCTCACCGCACTATATGTGATCTGCGGCGTTCGCGGGCGGCTCTGCCCGCCATTTCAGGGGTGGCAGTATCGGGAGGAGGCCGACATCACTTCGGCTCGCGCAGCCATGCGCCGATCCGATCGTGCACCCGGAAGTCCTTCAGGCCCGCTTCAGGGTCGCATGCGATCAGTTCAGGGAGTCCCGGCGGAAAAGCCTCAGGGATGGCGTCGAGGATCCGATAGTCCTGCAGCCGGTTTTGCTCGATGACGGATGCAATGCTCTGCCAGCGTGGCAGGCGTGGCGTGGTACCGATAAAGCGCCTGGCGACCGGCCCCAGAAAACTTTGCAGTTCGTCGTCGGCAGCCAGCAGGCGCCAATGGGAATGCACCATGATGCCTACATCATCGTAGCCTTCCAGCAGTTCATCCAGCACCCATGCCCAACGCAGCAGCCAGGCGCCCTGTATCGTGCGCTTGAGCGGCGCGACGGGCGCAACTCCCCACACCGCGCTGGCGGGATGCAGGACACCGTCGAATTCCAGAAACAGCACGCGCATATGAAAACAGAAGTTGAATGAGGAGCCGAATGTCCCGATTGACGCAGGGTACCTTCCTAAGATACTGTATATAAACACAGTATGTCAAATATCGGGAAACTCGACGCCAAGACTGTCGGTCAAGCGGTCGCGGGAACTAAATGGTGTCTGCCCCCCACTTACCAAACGGACGCCATGAAATATGAAAACGAAAACATGACAGCGCGAGGACGGCCTCTTCCATCCTCACGGGCGTTTGCGGGCGCCGATAACAGCTTTGGCATCAATGTACTGCCTGCCGGAATACGGCTTGGTGAATTCGAGATCATCAAGCTGATCGATGACAGCGGCTTCGATATCGCCTACCTTGCTTACGATCATTCCCTTGAGTGCCACGTCAGGCTCAAGGAGTACATGCCTTCCGGCATCGCCCTGCGGACGCCGTCGATGAACGTGACGGTGAGATCGCCGGAGTATGCCGAAGCTTTCCAGGCCGGGATGCGGCGCTTTCTCGAGGAAGCGCGCCTGCTGGCGCAGCTGGACTGTCCGTCGCTGATCAAGGTGGACGGCTTCTGGGAAGCGCACGGCGCGGCTTACATGGTGATGCCTTTCTATGGCGGCATTACGCTCAGACAAGCGCTCCAGCAACACGGAATCGTCGCCGATGAAGCCTGGATCAAGGCGCTGCTCGCCGACCTGTTCGACGCGACGGAAACCTTGCACCGCGTCCAGTTCCTGCACCGCGACATATCGCCCGATTCCATCGTGCTGGTCGACGATGGGCGCCCGATCCTGCTGGAATCCGGTGCGGCTCGCCGCGTCGTCGGCGAGCTGACACATGAACCGGGCACGACGCTGAAACCTGGCTTCGCGCCCATCGAACAATATTCGGACACGCCCGGCTTCAAGCAAGGACCGTGGAGCGATGTTCATGCGCTTGCCGCCGTGGCGTATTTTCTGGTGGCCGGCAAGCCGCCACCGCCGGCGGTGGCGCGCATCGTCAACGATGAAATGGTGCCGGCGAGCATTGCCGGCAAAGGCCGCTACAGCGAATCGTTTTTGTCGGCCCTCGATCGTGCGCTGGCCGTCAGGCCGGAGCAGCGTATCCAGTCGATTGCGGCCCTGCGGGAAGCGGTCGGCGTCGGCCAGCCACGCTTCCGGGCGCGTCCATCCCAGGCACGCGCCGCCGTGTCGGCGCCCGCTTCTTTACATGGCCCTGCCGCGCTTCCCGCCGGTCAGCAGGAGTGGCTCAGGACCATGCTGGCGGAAGAATCCCTGCGCAAAGGGCGTTTACGCGGCAAGCCCATGCTGCTGGCCGGCTTGCTGGCGGCGGGCGCGGTCGCCGGGGCGTCCGCCTACTGGTTCATGGGGTTGCCGGGCATGCCGGAGCGGGCGGACACGTTCGCAACCGTCCGCCCCGCCCCACCGTCTGCCGAAACCGGGAGCAGCCTGCCTGCGTCTCCCAAGTCCACGCAATCCGCCGGTGCCGGAATCAGCCCGCAAGAGCGGCCTTACGGCGAATCCGCGGTGACCGAGGCCCGACCGCCTGAAAAGGCGGTCGCCGAACGCCCCGCGGCAGCGCCTGAGCAGGCGCCTGCGAGCGCGGCTGCGGCGCCCTCGCCTCGCGTCTCCCCCGAGGACGAAATGTGGAAAATGGCATCCTCGTTGGACGAGCCCAGCGCTTATGAAAGCTATCTCAGGCGCTATCCGACAGGCCGGTTCGCCGGTGTCGCGAAGTCGAGACTTGAGCGCATCCGGGTGCGGACCGCGGCAGCCACCGCGGCAACCACCGTTGTCGCGCCGCAGGGAACGGTCGCTTCCGCAGCCGAAGCAACCGCGTGGAAGACGGCTGTCGCGCTCAATGAGGGAGCGGCGTATCAATCGTATTTGAACGCTTTTCCGAATGGTCCCAACGCGGCTACGGCACGCGAACAACTTGCACGCTTGCGCGCCGCGGAAACCTCGCGGCTGGCGGCAGTGGCATCCAGGCCGCAAGCATCCGCCGCCGATGCCGGTGCGAAGCTTGCCGAGGCGAGCGCGGCACCGGTACGCGCGGCGCCGCGCGTCGACGAAGCGCAGCCTCTATCCGAACCGGGCCAGCCCGCGGGCCGCCGAACCCTGAGGCTCGCCGGCCTGACCATGACCGGCGATTTCACTACCGATCCCGTGACGGGGCATGCGACCGGAAGAGTACGGATCGAGTGGAACAACGGCGACCGTTTCGATGGCAACCTGGTGAAGGGCATGAAAGAAGGAAAGGGCCGCTTCACATGGGGCAATGGCCAGACCTACAGCGGCGACTGGGCGGACGATCAGCCCAATGGCCGGGGTACCTTCCTTTTCGCGAACGGCAACCGCTACGACGGCGAGGTCAGGAATGGCTTGCCGCATGGCGAAGGCACCACCCGGTTCCGGGGCGGCGACATGTACTCGGGGTCATGGGTCATGGGCAGGAGCAACGGGCATGGTCGCTACACCTGGATCAACGGCAGTTATTGGGAAGGTGAATTCAGGAATGACATGCGCACGGAAAACGGAAAAATGGTGTTTTCCGACAAAGCGCTTTCCGCGACTGGTGCGAGTGGTGGACAGAGCATGAGCGGCGCGGCGGGAGGTCCGCCGCAACAGACCGCTAACAATAACTGACCGGCCGTTATCGCTGGCAGTTCACCAGCATCGATTCCCCATTTCATGATAAAGCGCGATCGATAGTGCCGCCCGGATTGGTGCACTGCGATGCAAAGATTTTCAGGTTATGATCGAGACCACGATCATTACTTGGGGAAGATTACGCGATGCCTATCCATCTATCGCCGCACGCAGTGCACTCTCGCCGGTTGTTCAACCGAATCCTGCTTGCAGCGAGCCTTGCCCTTTCCTCAGCCGTGTCGGCGCAGGAATATCCGGCCAAGCCGATTCGCATCGTCGTACCCCTTGCACCCGGCGGAGGAATCGATCGCATGGCGCGCATCGTCGGCGACAAGCTTCAGGAAAAATGGGGGCAGCCCGTGGTCGTCGAGAATCGTGTCGGCGCTGGTGGCAATATCGGGGCAGCGTTCGTCGCCACCGCCAATCCCGACGGATACACGCTGCTGGTGTCCGCGCCCGGACCATTGGTCAGCAACAAGTTTCTTTACTCGAAGCTCACTTACGATCCCGATGCTTTCGTTCCGGTCTCGGTACTGTCCACCAATCCCATTGTCTTGATTACGCATCCCAAGGTGCCCGCCACCACGGTGAGCCAGTTGATCGAGTATGCGCGAACCCAGCCGGAACGGCTCAATTTCGCGTCTCAGGGAAACGGGACGGCAGCGCATCTCGCGGCGGAGATGTTCAAGTCGATGACGGGCGTGAAGATCACGCACATTCCGTACAAAGGCAGCGCCCCCGCCCTCACCGACTTGCTGAGCGGTCAGGTCGACATGCTTTTTGCCGAACTCGGAGGAGCGCTTCAATATATCCGGACGGGCAAGGTGCGCGCGCTCGCGGTCGGCAGCGAAAAGCGCAATGCCTTGCTGTCGGACGTTCCCACCATCGCGGAGGTGGTGCCGGGTTACCAGTCCACGGTGTGGATCGGCATGGTGGCTCCACCCAAGACTCCCGCCGCCATCGCGAACAAGCTGTCGTCGGCTGTGGCGGAGATCGTCAGGCAACCCGATGTCGTCAAGCGGCTGACCGAGCTCAGCATCGACGGCGTGGGCAGCACGCCGGGTGAAATGGCGCTGTTCATGAAACAGGAGAGCGAACGTTGGGGCAAGGTGATTCGCGCCACTGCCATCCGGGCGGAATAATCGCTTTTCGAGGTCGGCCAGGCGAGCGCCGGCTTTGCTGAAGGCTACGCCTTCTTTCTGCCCATCTTCAGGCTACCGGGGGGCGCCAGCCGGAGGATATGGCTGGATAGCCCAGGGCTTCGGTTCCTCCCATCCCGAGATGGTCGGCACTGCTCCACACGTCCGCGCTCAGCCGGACGAAAGTAATCGTCAGTACAACTCCTATTACGGCGAATACGCCGGCAATAATCGTTTCCAGTCGTGTACTCTGGCTGCGACGTTTGTACCGCACCCGGCGACGGCGAGATGTTTTTTCAGTTTCCACAACGAGTACCAGCCTGTGAGTGCGAGCGAAGAGCTCTGATGATTACTAAACGGATTCATTGACCGGGGGCGCCATGGGGTGAACGAAAGAACCCAGACGGATCGATGTCTCTGAAACCTTTCTGTTATGGTTAAAGTGGCAAGGGGAACATGGAGTGTAGATCATATTTCCACAATAGACTTGCATATATGGAATTTTGCCGGTTTAAAAATTCTATTCTGTTAACAAATTTATCGAACCGCATAATAAAAGAATTTGGAACAGAAGTATCTGTGAAAACTACAAATTCTAGAGAAATATCAAAATTTTATGCAGGTAGCCATGCGGCATTGCCGC
>JAQGLQ010000439.1 GCA_028292785.1 Noviherbaspirillum sp.
TGTACCAACAAATCGATCTGGCCTAGATCCACCGGCCCCAGATTGATGGTGATTTTTTCGGTTTCGCCGGCCTTGATGCGATTTTCCAGAACGACCAGTTTCTGTTTCTCTTCTGCCATTTCCTTCTCCCTGCCATCCAATAACCATCCAATAACCATCCATCTGGATGGTAGTATAGGTGCGACTTCTCTTAAGTCAAGGACCGGCGGCGAAATAAAAATCCTTCGCGCATGGCCGGACCACGCCGAGATGACGCTATAAATTCAGGGGTATGGGACGATATGCCGCTTGCTGCTTCCGCGCGGCCGGTGAAAGAAAGAATGCAAAACGCACCGGCATGTTAGCCGGTGCGGGCAAGTCGCAGTGCGCGAGCGCGCACTGCGTACATCATTAGATCAGTTGATACGGATCAGGCGGCTTCGAGCTGCTCAGTGACGCCCGCGCTGCCAACCGACACGAGGGCGGGTTTCGCCGATTTTTCGGATTCGCGCTTCATGCGCGGCGGCAAGCGGCGCAGCGTCTTCAACGCATTGATATCGTTGATCACGACCGCGCGCTGCGAAATGGAGATCAGTCCGATCGCATTGAACGCGGACAGCGTACGGCTCACCGTTTCGATCGTCAGGCCAAGATAGTTGCCGATTTCCTGACGCGTCATGCGCAGATTGAATTCCTTGCCCGAATAGCCGATTTCCGTGAAGCGCCCCGCCAGGAATACGAGGAAGCGCGCAACCCGGGCCTCGGCGCTCAGCGAGCCCAGCGAGCTGACCATGCCCTGCTCGCGCACCAGTTCGCCGCTCATGACACCGTACAGCGCATGCTCCAGTTCCGAGTGCGTCCGTCCGAGAGTCAGCAAGGTCTTGAATGGCAGCAGCACCACTTCGCAGGTGGAAAGCGCGACCGCTTCCGAGGTGTACTGCTTGCTATGGATGCCGTCGATGCCGAACAGGTCGCCCTTCATCGGGAAGCCGAGAACCTGTTCATTGCCCGATTCGTCGATCATCACGGTTTTCAGAAAACCGGAATAGACGATATAGAGCATGTCAAAAGTTTGCCCGATCGTATGGATGCGCTGGCCAGCCTTGAACTGGATGTGCTGGAACTGTACGTCGTTGTCATTCATCGAGGACGAGGATGGAATACGCAGCAGATCGCACACCTCTTTCAGGCTTGACCAGAGCTTCGCCTGGCGCGGCCACGCTGCGGACGAAGAAGTGCGCGCTACCGCGCTGCCAGAGCTCGTGGGACGAAGTTCGGTGATTTGCGTATTCAGCATGGTTATTCCTTTTTCTGGTGAACCAGCCCGGTGGCTGGCGATGTCCGATTTTTAATATTGCGATCAATGCCACGAAGTATGTCGAATTACCGACGCGAAAGAAATCGGACGACGCTGAATCACAGTGTGGGAAACGCGAACTCCTTGTAAGCAAATCCTTACACGGACAGACAACGACACAGAATGAAGATTGCCGACGAGCATCCTTTCATCGCAATCTTTCAGATCCACGACATGTGTGTTACAGTGCACCCCCTCAGACGCGGGGTGGAGCAGTCTGGCAGCTCGTCGGGCTCATAACCCGAAGGTCACAGGTTCAAATCCTGTCCCCGCAACCAATTCCTCATGTATGCAGGCTTTTGCATGCATTCCGACCGCCAAGATGCACGCGCTCTTGCCTTACGGATCCCCTCTTGCCCGGCACGCAAGTGCGGATTTTCCACAAGAAGTACCGCATCAAATCCGCTTTGCGGCCCGGCGCAGCCGCCCGGTTTCGCCGATCCAACCTGTGGTCAGGATTGCATGGAAAAGAATACCGATCACCCGGGCATCCCGTCCTTGGCCCCGCGCACCGCGACCGGCGTTCCCGGCCTCGACGACATCCTGAACGGCGGCTTGACCGCCAACCGGCTTTATCTGGTCGAAGGCTCGCCTGGCACCGGCAAGACGACACTGGCGCTTCAGTTCTTGCTTGAAGGCGCGCGCCAGGGTCAAAAAGGCTTGTACATCACGCTTTCCGAAACCGCGGACGAACTGCATGCGGTCGCATCGAGCCACGGCTGGTCGCTCGCTGCGATCTCGGTGCATGAACTGGTGAACGAGATGGGTCTCGATCCGGACTCGGAGCAGAGCGTTTTGTACCCGTCCGAACTGGAACTGGGCGAAACGACAAAGGATGTGATGCAGCAGATCGATGCGCAGCTGCCCGTGCGCATCGTCTTCGACAGCCTCTCCGAGATGCGCCTGCTGGCTCAGAATCCGCTGCGCTACCGTCGCCAGATCCTGGCGCTGAAGCACTTCTTCGCGGCGCGCCGCTGCACGGTGCTCATGCTCGACGACAAGACCTCGGAGCCCGGCGATCTGCAGTTGCACAGCATCGCACACGGCGTGATCAGCCTTGAACAGCTCACGCAGGAATTCGGCAGCGAGCGGCGCAGAATGCGGGTCGTCAAGATGCGCGGCATGAAATTTCGCGGCGGCTTCCACGATTTCATTCTTGATACCGGCGGCCTCCGGATATTCCCGCGGCTCGTGGCCGCCGAACACAAGAGGGAATTTTCGGCGGCCACCGTCTCCAGCGGATCGCCGGGGCTCGACGCGCTGCTCGGCGGCGGTCTCGTGCCGGGCACCTCGACGCTCATCTGCGGTCCGTCCGGCATCGGAAAATCCACTACCGCGATCCGGTGCGTTCTCGCCGCGCTGGAACGCGGCGAACGCGCCGAATACTATCTGTTCGATGAAGGCCTTGGCACATTCATGGCACGCAGCACCGCGCTTGGCATGGATCTGCGCGCCCACATGGCGAGCGGTCAACTGGTGGTGCACCACATCGATCCGGCCGAACTGGCGCCGGGCGAATTCGCCCAGATGCTGCATACCGCGGTCGATCGGAACAAGGCTTCCTTCGTGGCGATCGATAGCCTGAACGCCTACCTGCAGGCGATGCCCGGTGAAAAATTCCTGCTGCTCCTCATGCACGAGATGCTGACCTACCTCAGCCAGCAGGGCGTTACCACGCTGCTGGTGCTGAGCCAGCACGGCGTCATCGGCGACGTGCATGTGGACGTCGACCTCAGCTACCTCAGCGATGCCACCATGTTCCTGCGGTTTTTCGAGGCGAGCGGACAGATACGCACCGCCATCTTCGTGATCAAGAGCCGCACCAACGCGCATCGGCGGACCATCCATGAATTCCGTCTCGGATGCGAATCCGGCATCGAAATCGGCGAGCCGCTCGACAACTTCCACGGAATCCTGACCGGACTCCCGACATATCGCGGGACCACCCGGATGATGGATCAGCGTCAGGGAGAAAGCGGCGTCGAATTCTGAGAACCTGTTTAGGGTCTTTTTAGGCGTCGCCTGAAAAATATTTCGGAAATCCGAAGATATGTTTAGGCGATCCGTCCCTTTACCTGTATATTGGGTCCCGCACTTGCATCAAGTCGTAGATGTTGCTGGTTTCTTTCCCGTCTTGCTCTCCACGCAGAGCCATTCCTGTTTGACTCCCTTCGTTACAAATCTTGGTTAGGTGCGCTTCGGACGCAGTCCCTAATATTTTTACAAGGAATTAACATGAGCGATGTTCAAACAGGCACAGTGAAATGGTTTAACGACTCCAAGGGCTTCGGCTTCATCACTCCTGACAATGGCGGCGCGGATCTGTTCGCGCACTTTCAGGACATTCAGGCCAGCGGCTTCAAGAGCCTTTCCGAAAACCAGCGCGTATCGTTCGAACGCGGCACCGGCCCCAAGGGCGAGAAGGCAAGCAATATTCGCCCGATCTAACTGAATTCCTCCGTCGGCCGACAAGTCGTAAAGACTCCGCCGATGCGCAATGCGATCCATGCGAATCACGAGGACACCATGCAGATAGCATGGGTTTTCGTGGAGTTCGGGTTCAGGCCACCTCGCAGATAGCAAGGGTTCAGGACAGGTCGCAACGCGAGCAGTGAATGTAAGCCCGTCTGTTTTCAGGCGGGCTTTTCCGTTTACGGATTCAAATCAGGAATGCATGTTCGGCGACGACCGCTGCGGCGCGAAGAACCGCTGCTCCATTTCTTCCAGCCCCAGCGTTTGCAGCACTTCGTGCAGGCGTTCGCCCGGCCGGTGGCGCGGCAGGTTCTTGTAGGTGGCGATGATCAGCTCGTTCTTCATCGAATGTTCCCATCCGACGAGCTCGGTCACGTTGACCTGATAGCCGTGCGCTTCAAGCTGCAGGCAACGCAGCACGTTGGTCACCTGGCTGCCGAATTCGCGGGTATGCAGCGGATGGCGCCAGATCTCGGTCAGCGCATTTTTCGCGATGGCCTTGCCCTTGTACTTGCGCAGCACGGAGGCGACTTCAGCCTGGCAGCAAGGCACGAGCACGATGAATTTGGCCTGCTTTTCGAGCGCGAAGCGGATCGCATCGTCGGTCGCGGTATTGCAGGCATGCAGGGCGGTGACGATATCGACCTTCGGCGGCAGCATGTCCGATCCGATCGACTCCGCGACCGAGAGATTCAGGAAGGACATGCCGGGGAAACCGAGCTTCTTCGCCAGCTCTTCCGATTTTTTCACGAGCTCGTCGCGTGTCTCGATGCCGTAGATGCGCGGCCCGTCGCCGAGGTTCTTGAAGAACAGATCATAGAGAATGAAGCCGAGGTAAGACTTCCCCGCGCCATGGTCGACCAGCGTGGCGTCCGGATGATCCTGGAGCGCTTCCTTCAGCAGCGGCTCGATGAATTGATAAAGGTGATAGACCTGCTTCAGCTTGCGCCTGCTGTCCTGGTTCAGCTTGCCTTCGCGCGTGAGGATATGCAGCTCCTTCAACAGCTCGATCGACTGGCCTGGCCTGATTTCGGGGGGATGATTCATGACATTGTTTCTTCGGGTATTTCTTCGTTGCATGCGGCTGTTCCGCGACGATGCGATACTCTATCCTTCTTTACGGTCGAGCGCATAGCCATCACCTTTTCCTTCTGCAAGATACCGCTCCATGCATACCCATCCCCTGATTACCTGGACCGAAGCCGATGAGCCGCGCTCGGCGCGCTGGCGTTCCGAAGCGGGCGTGCCGCCGCCAAAACGCGTCATCGTCGCCGACGATCGCCTGACGGGCGATGCCGCCTATCGGCTCGCCTCGGAAGGAACCGCCATGTTGTGGCGCGGCGATTACCAGAACGCGCGCCAGCTGTTGCAGGCAATGGCCCGGCGCGCCGACCGCAAGCAGCGCAAGCCGGGCGCGACGCCGGGCGAAGCCTTCAACCTCCATCGTCAGGCGCAGTCGCAGCGCGCGCGCATACTTGGCATGCTGCTGTTGCCGCTCGACGCCGATTACCGCGTGCCTCTGCGTCGCGCGCCCGATGTGCGGCAGGCCTGCAACGAAGCCTATGGCAAGGGGGAAGAAGCGTCGGTAGTCTCGCTGCGCGAGTTGCTCGGCCTGATCGGTGCGCATGAATGGCGCAAGAAGGGCGTCGAGATTCCCGTACTGGGAGATCGCATCCACCCTCACTATGGCGTGTTCTCGCCGGTGCGCGGCGAATATCTGAATCTGCTGGCGGAGGCGCCTCTGTCTTCGACCGCCCTGGCCTTCGACATTGGTACCGGGACCGGCGTCGTCGCCGCGCTGCTCGCGCGCCGCGGCGTGAGGCGCGTGGTTGCAACCGACCAGGATGCGCGCGCGCTGGCATGCGCCCGCGACAACATCGGGCGGCTCGGCCTGGCCGGCATGGTCGATATCGTGCAAGCGGACCTGTTTCCGGAAGGACGCGCGCCGCTGGTGGTGTGCAATCCGCCGTGGGTGCCGGCGCGGCCGAGCGCGCCGATCGAGCATGCAGTGTACGACCCCGAGAGTCGCATGCTGCGCGGCTTCCTGAGCGGTCTGGCGGCGCACCTGGAACCTGGCGGCGAAGGCTGGCTGATCCTGTCGGACCTGGCCGAGCATCTCGGCCTGCGCCCGCGCGCCACCCTTCTTGCGTGGATCGATGAAGCAGGCCTGAAAGTGCTCGGCCGGACGGACGTCAGGCCGCAGCATCCCAAGGCAAGCGACATCGATGATCCGCTGCACGCGGCGCGCAAGGCCGAGCTGACGTCGCTGTGGCGCCTTGGCGCGCGGTAGCTGCGGCTATTTCGCGCCGGCTGCCCGGTCGAATAGCCCAAAGCCGATGAACACCTGCTCTCGCACGCGACGCACTTCATCGACGCGGGCGGGGACGTTATCAAAACGTCCATATGTCTTCCTTCGCAAGGCACAGGATAAACCGGCCGCGGCATTGTAAAATGTCAGAATTGGAATCGCGTTCCGCATTCCGGCACGGTACGCCGGTTACGGTGGAGCCGAGACAGCCATCAGTTACGGAGACACATGATGCAAGACCCCGCTGTTGCTTTTGAATGGACCGACAGTTTCAAGCTCGGTTATACGCCGATGGACGATACCCATCAGGAGTTCGTCGAAATCGTCAATGCCATGCTGGCCTGCCCCGACGAAGAGTTGCTCAAGTACCTCGATGAGTTCGCGGTGCACGGCGAGTCGCATTTCGGTCAGGAACTCGAATGGATGAAGGCCACCGATTTCCCAAGCACCGACTGCCATGCCGACGAGCACGCCGCCGTGATGAAGTCCGTGTACGGCGTTCGCGACATGCTGGCGGCCGGCGGCGATCCCGAAGTGGCGCGCGGCCTCGCCAGGGAACTGGCCAAGTGGTTCCCGGGACATGCCGATTACCTCGATTCCGCGCTGGCGCAGTGGCTGGTGAAGAAAAAATC
>JAQGLQ010000442.1 GCA_028292785.1 Noviherbaspirillum sp.
GGGGTTCATCCTGATCAGGGGCGGCTTCACCGCGGGATTTGGCGTCATGATCGTTGCAAGCATCCTTGCGCTCGTCCTCAATCAGATGTATCGCCAGCCGGAAATGGTACGCACCGGACCGGCCGCGCCGATATTCGCGGCATATCCCGCGCTCATCAGGAAACGTCCGGTGCGCTATAGCGTTTTTTGCGCCTACATTTCGGCTCTTCCCATATCGCTGTCTTTTTCATTCTTGCCGCTGCTGCTGGTCGAGAAGGGTTTCGATTCGGACCTTGCCGGCATGCTGGTGTCGATTCGCGCGGTCGGGGCAGTCGCGGCCGGTTTCGTGGTCGGCTATTTCGTCACCCGCGTACGCGATGTCCGGCCGCCGTTGATATCGGCGCTGGTCATCGGGGTGGCGGTCGCGGCGACTGCCGCAGTATCGCAAAGCTGGGTGATCGCCCTGCTGATGTTCGCGGTCGGGGTAGGTTCCGCGATCATGACGGTTTATTTCCAGATGCTGATCGGCATGGTAAGCACGCCGGAAGTGCGCGGGGCGGCGATGGCGCTCGGCAGCCTGGGATGGGGTTTGTCGAACCTGACCACGCCGCTGATCATGGGCATACTGAAGGACATCACCGGCATCCAGTTTCCGTTCTACGTGATGGGCCTGCTCGCGGTGGCGTGCGGGCTCGGACTGGCATTGCTCCAGGGCTGGGCCTTCGACGGCGTACAGCTGGAAGAGCAACGGAAGGCCGCCTGACATGCAGGCGGCCGGCACTTCAGTGATTCGGTATCAGCCTGAATGATCCGCTTTCCTCGACGCCGCGCGCGCGCTCGTTCATCAACGCCTCGGCAAGCGTCTCTCCAATCATTTCAGGTTCCACGTGCGGCATTCTATCCGCGAGCTCGTCAATGCTCATCAGGTTGTATCTGTCCTGATCCCATTGCTGATATACCTCGGTGATCTGCCGCCAGGTCGTTCCGTGCGCTTGCGTCATTGCCATGAATATCTCCTATCAAGATAGGGGATTGATCGCATTCCGAATTCACAAGTTCATCGGAATCCGCACTTGCAGCCGACATTCCGCAAGAATTTAACCTGGATCAAGTCGCGGTGCCGCGGACGGCCGTGGGTGCATCCTCTATATGGCCGCATGAAACGCTACGCCACGCGGATAGATGTCAGCCGGTACAATGGCGGTCTCGCGGAGACCGCCAAGCCAATGCTGCGCCGCCTTCGATAACGTACTGCCGCATACTGCTGCCGAACCTGGACAGACTCAATGAGAGATACACCGAAACCCTTATCCAGCGGCGAATCCGCTGAAGCCCGATTCCAGCTTCTCATCGAGCGCATCAGGGATTACGCAATCTACATGCTCACCCCGGACGGTCAGATAAACAGCTGGAATTCGGGAGCGCAGCGCTTCAAGGGCTATGCCGCCGCCGAAATCATCGGAAAGCATTTTTCCTGCTTCTATACGCCGGAGGACCAGGCAGCCGGAATGCCGTCGAAAGCGCTTGCAACGGCGCTTGCCGAAGGCAAGTTCGAGGCCGAGGGCTGGCGCGTGCGCAAGGACGGCACCAGACTGTGGGCACATGTGGTGATCGATCCGATTCACAACGACGCCGGCGAGCTGGTCGGCTTTGCAAAGATCACGCGCGATATCACGGAACGGAAGAATGCAGCGGAAGCGCTGGAACGCGCGCGCGACGCCGTGCTGCAGGCAAAGATCGCGGAATACGAACATCTGCTGCGCCTGTTCGAACAGGCGCCCGGCTTCGTCTGCTTTTTCCGCGGCCCCGAGCATGTCTACGAACTGGCGAACGAGGCGCATTCCCAGCTGGCGCAGCACCGGGAAATCATGGGAAAGTCCGTGCGCGACGCCTTGCCCGAACTCGAAGGCCAGGGGTTCTATGAACTGCTCGACAATGTGTATACGACCGGCGAGGCCTTCGTCGGCCGCGCCTGGCCGTTGAGCATCGAACGGTCGCCCGGAGGCCCGGCCGAACTGCGATATATCGATTTCGTCTATCAGCCGATTTTTGGAACCGACAACAAGGTGATCGGGATTTTCTCGCAGGGCAGCGACGTCACTGACCGGGTACTGGCGGAGAACGAAGTCAGGCGCAAGCAGGAGGAACTCGAAAGACTGGTTGCCGAACGTACCGCCGCGCTCGAGCAGGCCAATGCGGCGCTGCAGCGGGCCCGGCAGCTCCAGGGCGACAAGACCCATCTGCTGCAATTGTTCGACCAGGCCCCGGGCTTCGTATGCGTGCTCAAGGGCCCGGATCACCAGTTCGAACTGGCCAACAAGGCATATCACCAACTGGTCGGGCGCCAGGAGCTGGTCGGCAAGCTGGTGCGCGATGCCCTGCCGGAAGTCGCCGGCCAGGGTTTCTTCGAGCTGCTCGATAACGTGTTCGCGAGCGGCGAGGCGTTCAAGGGGCACAACGTGCCGGTCGTGATCCGGCCCGAGCCCGAGCGGCTGCCGGAAACCAGGTATCTCGATTTTATCTATCAGCCGGTCACGAACGCCGACGGCACGGTAAGCGGCATCTTTGTGCAGGGCAATGACGTGACGACGCAGAAGCTCGCGCAGGACGAGGTCAGACGTTATCAGAACGAGCTTGAGAGCCTGGTGCGCGAACGGACAGCGGCGCTCGAGGAAACGCGCGCCGCGCTGCTGCATGCGCAGAAACTCGAATCGATCGGCAAACTCACGGGCGGCATCGCCCACGATTTCAATAATGTCTTGCAGATCGTCGGCGGTAACCTTCAGCTTCTGCGCGCGCATATCGGGCACAGCGAACTGGCCGTGCGCCGTCTCGATATCGCAGCGACAGCGGTGGATCGGGGCGCGAAGCTATCGTCGCAGCTGCTGTCCTTCGCGCGCAGACAGCCGCTGCAACCCGTCGTCGTCA